>CADCQO010000102.1 GCA_902803585.1 uncultured Ruminococcus sp. | reverse complement strand
TGCCCGTCATGGTACATTCTTTGAGATGCTGGGCAACTTCTCTTTCGGTGATTATTTCAAGAAAGAAGCAACCGCATGGTCATGGGAATTTTTCACCAAAGTGCTGGAGATGCCCGCCGACAAAATCTATATCTCGGTTTATGAAAACGATGACGAAACCTATGATATCTGGACAAAGCAGGTAGGCGTAGATCCTTCCCATCTTGTCAGACTGGGAAAGGAAGATAATTTCTGGGAGCATGGCGAAGGCCCGTGCGGTCCCTGTACGGAACTGTACTTTGACAGAGGCGAGAAATACGGCTGCGGCAAGCCTGACTGTAAAGTGGGCTGTGACTGCGACCGTTATGTTGAAGTATGGAACAACGTATTTTCACAGTTCGTCAGTGACGGCAAAGGCCACTATGAGCCGATGGATCACCCGAATATTGATACAGGCATGGGACTGGAGCGTCTGGCGTGTGTCATGCAGGGAGTAGACAACCTGTTTCTGGTGGACACCGTACAGAATATTATGAAGAAGATTTCGGAGCTTGTCGGCGTAAAGTACGGCGAGAGCGAAAAAACGGATATTTCCCTGCGTGTCATTACCGACCACATCAGAAGCACTACCTTTATGATCGGTGACGGTGTAATGCCGTCCAACGAGGGCAGAGGCTATGTGCTCAGAAGACTGCTGAGAAGAGCGGCTCGTCACGGCCGTTTGCTCGGTATTACAGACAGTTTCCTGTATAAAGTAGTTGATACAGTTATTCAGGAAAACCTGTCTTATCCGGAACTGTCCGAAAAACGTGATCTGATTGTGAAGGTTATCAAGACAGAGGAAGAAAGCTTCGGCAGAACACTCGATCAGGGCTTTGCACTGCTTGACGATATCATGCAGAAGTCCGAAACAAACCGTATTTCCGGCGAAGATGCTTTCAGACTGAATGACACCTTCGGCTTCCCCATTGACCTGATCCGTGAGGTTGCTGAGGAAAAAGGCTTTGTTGTTGATATTGACGGCTACAACGCACTGCTGAAAGAGCAGAAGGTCAGAGCAAAGGCTGCCCGCAAGAACGCAGGAGCAGATGCATGGCTGAGTGATGCGGTAGATTTCGGCGGTATCAGCAAAACGGAGTTTGTCGGCTATGAAACACTTTCTGCTGAAGCGAAAATTTCAGCAGTTGTTTCAGATGGTGAACTGACAGAATTCGGCGGTACAGGCGATGAGGTCATTGTTGTGCTGGACAAAACACCTTTCTATGCAGAGAGCGGCGGACAGGTAGGCGACAAAGGCGTTATCACTGCTGACGGTGTAAAAGTATCCGTACTGGATACTGTAAAGGACAACAACGGCATTTATATGCACCACTGCCGTATTGAAGAGGGCACCATTGAAGTCGGACAGACCGTGAAGGCAGAAGTGGACAAAGAAATCCGCTATGCTGTTATGAGAAACCATACAGCCGCCCATTTGCTGCAGGCAGCGCTGAGAAAAGTGCTCGGTACGCATGTAGAACAGGCTGGTCAGCTGGTAGACAGCGAAAAACTGCGTTTTGACTTCACACACTTCTCTGCGCTGACGGCAGAGGAACTGCAGGAGATTGAAACGCTTGTCAACGAGCAGATTTTCAGCAGCATTGATGTCGTGACAAAGGTGATGAAGATTGAAGAAGCCAAGAAGCTGGGCGCAATGGCACTCTTTGGCGAGAAATACGGAGATGTGGTAAGAGTCGTGATGATTGACGAATTCTCGAAGGAATTCTGCGGCGGTACACATATCGAAAATACGGCCAAAATCGGTCTGTTCCGTATCCGCAGTGAAGGTTCTGTTGCTTCGGGTGTCAGAAGAATCGAAGCTGTCACCGGTAAGGGCGTTCTGCGTATGCTGGACGATTACAGCAGCACCGTCACAGAAGTGATGACTTCTCTGAAAGTCACCAACATGGCGAATCTTGTGCCTGCCTGCAAGAGTACAGCGGCAGAGCTGAAAGAAAAGGACAGAGAAATCGAGCGCCTGACATCAAAGATTTCTGCTCTTTCACTGGATAACCTGTTTGCTGTTTCCACGCTTGAAAAGGGTGTACGCATTATCAAGGGAAAGTTTGACGGTACGAATGCGGCTATGCTGAAAACAATGGGCGACCGTCTGCTGGACAGCGCACCGAAGAGCGTTGCGGTACTGTTCGGCATTGACGGCGACAAAGCAAATCTGGCAGTCATCTGCGGCAGGGAAGCACAGCAGAGGGGACTTCATGCCGGTAAGCTTATCAAGAAGATTGCCGCACTGGTAGACGGAAAGGGCGGCGGAAAGCCCGAACGAGCAATGGCGGGAGTCGGCTCTGTCAGCAAGATCGACGAGGCACTTGCTCAGGCTCCTGAACTGATTCTGAACGAAGTACAGGAGTAATTTCTCTCGACGAATCCTACAAAGTTTCATCTTCAGGTCAACAGCAAATGTCTGCATCTGTCAATTCCCCAAGGGTGATATTGACAGATGCTTTCTTTTGTGTTAAATATAATGGTAACGGTACTGCTGTAAAATCGGAATTGAAAATGGAAAGCGGAAAATGAATGCCGGTCTTCGTCCTGTATACAGAATGCGGAGTCTGATGCTGTTCTTTGTCTGCTGAACGTCAGGAGAGTGAAACTTTATGAAAAATAAGATGTGGAGAGGAATTTCTGCTGTTATACTGGCACTGCTGATGATCGGCGGTGCATCACCTGCAACAGTCCGTGCAGAGTCTATTTACGATATGCTCATCTCAGAACTGAGAGAATCTCTGAAAAATTTTGAAAATACCTCGTATCTGAGTGCGGAAAAACTGTTTCTCGGAGATACGCTTTCTCTGGTGGCACAGGCGGAGGGTGTCAATGCCGCAAAATGTCAGTATGCTTTTTTCTTCCGTGTGAAGGGAATGTTCTGGGTGACGCTCCAGAATTACAGCAAGGACGACCATTGTACATGGACACCCGAAGCGATCGGTGATTATGAAATCTGCATCAAAGTCAAACACGGTGCGAAGATCGTCAAGAAGTACTTCGATATCAGAGTGACAAGAGAGCTGTATAACCACTCCTACATCAGTACCTCATTTGTACAGCAGGGCGGAGAGGTAGAACTAACCGGCATGGGTGAGGGCGGATTCGGCAAGCTGTACTATGGCTTCTTCTACAAGCTGACCGATGAAGAAAGCTGGCACACCCTGAGCGATTACAGTCAGGCAAACAGTCTCCGCCGGAAACCGCAGAAAGCGGGTACATACGATATCTGTATCAATGTTATGGACGATGACGGGCAGACACGCATTCATTCCGGTACACTGACGGTTGCGCCGCCGCTCGCCAAAACACCGACGGCGTTTACTATTACCGTCAAGTCACCGATTTCTTCGCCGTATTTCTGGCAGTGCAGTATTGAAGATGAAAACCTTATCGGCTATGAGATCGTCAGCCAGACAGTGGTCATGGAAAAACTGGAAACGTATATTCTGCAGGAATACCGCTTTACCACCTTGTCCGCCGGCAGAACCTCTTTGTCGCTGTCCTATGATACCCACAGCGGCAGCCGCTACGCATTGAATTACGACATTACAGTAGACAAAAATCTGAACTACACCATCAATCAGTCGGACGGACGCTACTTTGAAGGTGAAACAAAGCCTGTTCTTCGGCCGATCAAGGGCAGTTTTGCCATTCGTGTGCCGGAAGGGGAAAATCCTGAAAGCTGGAAATGTACCATCAGTGATACCCTTGTCGCAGAAAACGACGGAACCTATGAGGGTGAAGATGGTGTATATGCCTTTACGGTTCTGAGACAGGGTCATTTTACCGTAACATTCCGCTGTGTTTCGGAGGAAACAGCAATGACTGACCAGTACAGGCTGATCTATAACCTGTATGCGGACGAGTCCCTGAACGTAACACTTGTGGATACAGACGGCTACTATATTGCAGGAATGGAATGGCCGGACATCATAGGGGCGGCGGGAAGCTGAAAATACAGAACTGATGCACCGGATCTGGAATGATAATGTATCATCAATTGGCTTCCGGATATTTTG
>CADCQO010000101.1 GCA_902803585.1 uncultured Ruminococcus sp. | reverse complement strand
GTACCGGCTTCCACTACGGCAGAGGAAATTATTGCTATGAAGCCGGACGGCATTATGCTGAGCAACGGCCCCGGCGACCCGCAGGAAAATAAGGAAATCATTGAACAGCTCCGTATTCTGAGCGAGTCTAATATTCCGACTTTTGGTATCTGTCTGGGACATCAGCTGTTAGCACTGTCACAGGGTGCCAAGACAACCAAGCTGAAATATGGTCATCGTGGTGCCAACCAGCCGGCGACTGACCTGCAGACCGGCCGTGTATATGTCACCAGCCAGAATCATGGCTATGCTGTAGTGAGCGAGTCGCTGCCTGCAAATGCGAAGGTCAGCTTTATCAATGCCAATGACGGCACCTGTGAAGGCGTGGTCTACACTGACAGACCGATGTTCAGCGTACAGTTCCATCCGGAAGCCTGCGGCGGCCCGCTGGATACATCTTTCCTTTTTGATAAATTCGTCAGCATGATGCAGGAGGTACAAAACAATGCCTAAAGATAATAGTATTAAGAGAGTTCTCGTCATCGGTTCCGGTCCGATTGTCATCGGTCAGGCAGCCGAGTTTGACTATGCCGGTACACAGGCTTGCCGTGCCTTGAAAGAAGAAGGTCTGGAAGTCATTCTGGTCAATTCCAATCCTGCTACCATCATGACCGATAAGGCGATGGCAGATAAAGTATATATTGAACCGCTGACGCTCGAAACAGTCAAGCGTATCATTATCAAGGAACAGCCGGATTCCCTGCTCTCCACACTTGGCGGTCAGACCGGCCTTACCCTGTCCATGCAGCTGGCAAAAGAAGGTTTCCTGAAAAAGCATAATGTTAAACTTCTTGGTGCAAAACCGGAAACCATTGACAAGGCAGAGGACAGACAAATGTTCAAAGACACGATGGAATCCATCGGTCAGCCCGTTATTCCTTCAACAGTCGTCAATGATGTAGAGTCAGCGGTAGCCTTTGCAAAAGAAATCGGTTATCCGGTGATTATCCGTCCGGCATTTACACTGGGCGGTACAGGCGGCGGTATCGTTAACAACGAAGTAGAACTGCGTGAGATCACCTCTAACGGTCTGGAACTTTCACCGATCACACAGGTACTGGTTGAAAAGTGTATTTCCGGCTGGAAGGAAATCGAATTTGAGGTTGTCCGTGACAGAAAAGGCAATGTCATTACAGTTTGTTCCATGGAAAACGTGGATCCTGTCGGCGTACATACAGGTGATTCTATCGTTATCGCTCCGGCAGTCACACTGGCGGATAAAGAATATCAGATGCTTCGTTCGGCAGCTCTGGACATCGTATCTGCACTCGGCGTAGAGGGCGGCTGTAACTGTCAGTTTGCATTGGAGCCGGAAAGCTTTACCTATGCTGTCATCGAGGTTAACCCCCGTGTTTCCCGTTCTTCAGCGCTGGCTTCCAAAGCAACAGGTTATCCGATCGCTAAGGTAGCGGCAAAGCTGGCCATCGGATACTCATTAGACGAGATCAGAAATGCCGTAACAGGAACGACTTATGCCTGCTTTGAGCCGACAATTGACTATGTAGTCGTTAAATTTCCGAAATGGCCGTTTGATAAATTCGTTTATGCCAAGAGAACACTCGGTACCCAGATGAAGGCAACCGGTGAGGTTATGGCAATTGCGCCAAGCTTTGAGCAGGCAATGATGAAAGCTATTCGCGGCGCAGAGATTCGTCACGATACCATGTCATCTCCGAAATTTGAAGAAATGGCACTGGCAGATTTGCACGAAAGACTGCACGTTTGTGATGATGAACGTATTTTCTGTGTATATGAAGCCCTGAAACGCGGTATCAGCGTAGAAGAAATTCACAACATTACGATGATCGACGAATGGTTTCTGGAGAAGCTGCTGAATCTTGTGCGCTGTGAAAAAGCTCTGAAAGAAGAACCGCTGACAGAGAAACTGTACCGTGATGCAAAGCTGCTCGGTTTTCTGGATAAGACCATCAGGAGCCTGTCCGGTCAGGAAATCAAGAATCCGATGGTACCCGTCTATAAGATGGTTGATACCTGTGCAGCAGAGTTCAGTGCAGAAACACCGTACTTCTATTCTACCTATGACACTGACAATGAGGCAGAGGCCTTTATCAAAGAGAAAAATTCTGAGAATCAGACAATTATCGTTTTTGGTTCCGGACCTATCCGTATTGGTCAGGGTATTGAATTTGACTATGCTTCCGTACATTGTGTATGGGCGCTGAAAAAGGCAGGTTTCGATGTTGTCATCGTTAACAATAACCCTGAAACTGTTTCCACCGACTTTGATACAGCCGACAGACTGTATTTTGAACCGCTTACCAATGAGGACGTTATGGGCATCATCAGAACCGAGAAACCTTACGGTGTCGTTGTTGCTTTCGGCGGACAGACAGCCATCAAACTGACAAAGTTCCTCAGCGACAGCGGTGTCAACATTCTGGGCACTTCTGCTGACAGCATTGATATGGCAGAAGACAGAGAGCGTTTTGATGAACTGTTAGAGCTGCATCACGTCAAGCGTCCGCAGGGCTTTACCGTTATGACCACAGAAGAAGCACTGGACGTTGCCGAGCGTATCGGTTATCCGGTTCTCATGCGTCCGTCTTATGTACTGGGCGGTCAGAATATGATTATCGCCTTCAACGAGGCCGATATCAAGGAATATATGGCGATTATTCTTGCTCAGAATATCGAGAACCCGATTCTGATCGACAAATATCTGTCCGGTACGGAATTAGAGGTAGATGCGATCTGTGACGGCGAGGAAATCCTGATTCCGGGTATCATGCAGCACGTTGAAAGAGCTGGTATCCATTCCGGTGACTCTATCGCTGTTTATCCGGCATGGAACATCAGCGATGAAATGACACAGAATATTATCACCACCTCTAAGAACTTAGCAGTATCGCTCAAAACAAAGGGTCTGGTCAACATCCAGTACCTTATTTATGAGAATACACTGTATGTTATCGAGGTTAATCCCCGTTCTTCCCGTACCATTCCTTATATCAGCAAGGTAACAGGCGTACCGATGGTTGATCTGGCAACCAGAGCGATGCTGGGTGAAAAGCTCAGTGATATGGGCTATGGCACAGGCTTGTTCAGACGTTCACCGTATGTAGCGGTTAAAGTGCCGGTATTCTCCTTTGAAAAGCTCATCAACGTAGATAACCAGCTCGGCCCTGAGATGAAATCTACCGGTGAGGTTCTGGGTATTGCCAACACATTGGAGGAAGCATTGTATAAAGGACTGATTGCAGCCGGCTACAAGATGACCAAACAGGGCGGTGTATTTATTACCGTCCGCAATCCCGATAAGAAGGAAATCGGTGATGTTGCCAAAAAGTACGTTGAGTTGGGATTCACACTTTATGCTACAAAGGGTACTGCCCAGACATTGCGCAACTATGGTCTGGATGTTATCGAAGTAGATAAGATCCACGAAAATGACAAAGAGAACACGCTGACATTGATCGAAAGCGGTAAGATTCATTATGTTATTTCCACGTCTTCAAAGGGACGTATCCCCACCCGTGACAGCGTAAAGATTCGCCGTAAGACAGTAGAACGCAATATTCCCTGCCTGACTTCCATTGATACAGCCAATGCGCTGGCAGATTCTCTCAAGAGCCGTTATTCAGAATACAGCACTGAGCTGGTCGACATCAATAATATGAGAACCCAGAAAATGAAGCTGCGTTTCACTAAGATGCAGGGCTGCGGCAATGACTATATTTACTTTAACTGCTTCCATCAGAAAATCAACAACCCCGAAGGTCTGAGTGTGCGTTTTGCTGACAGACGTTATGGTATCGGCGGTGATGGCGTTATCCTGATTTGTCCGTCTGATGTAGCAGATGCAAAGATGAAAATGTACAATCTGGACGGCAGTGAAGGCAAGATGTGCGGCAACGGTATCCGCTGCGTAGGCAAGTATTTGTTTGACCACAACATGGTCAGCGGAGATACCGTTACAATAGAAACTCTCAGCGGTATCAAGACACTTCGTGCTTATCGTCATGACGGTGTAGTAGACGTGCTGACTGTTGATATGGGAAAAGCGGTATTGTCATCATCAGAAATTCCCGTAGCAATCAATAAGCCCCGTGTTATCAACGAACCCGTTACTATCGGCGGAGTGGAATATAATATTACCTGCGTTTCTATGGGTAATCCGCATAGTGTTGTTTTCTGCAACAACGTGGATAAGATTGATCTGGAGAAGATTGGCCCGCTCTTTGAGAACAGCGAGTTGTTCCCTGAGAGAGTCAATGCAGAGTTTGTCAAGGTAATTGACGCACATACCATTGAGATGCGTGTCTGGGAGCGCGGCAGCGGAGAAACATGGGCCTGCGGTACAGGTGCTTGTGCGGTAGCTGTAGCAGCCGTAGAAAATGGTCTTTGCAAGAAGAACGAGCCGATCACTGTCAAACTCAAGGGCGGCAGCCTGATAATAGAATATACTGACGAAACCGTATATCTGACAGGACGTGCGGAAACCGTATTTGAAGGAGAAATCGAGTTATGACGACAAAGTACATATTCGTAACGGGTGGCGTGGTATCTGGATTGGGGAAGGGCATTACTGCCGCTTCCCTCGGCCGTCTGCTCAAAGCAAGAGGACTCAAGGTAGCAGCCCAGAAGCTGGACCCCTATATCAACGTAGACCCCGGTACGATGAGTCCCTATCAACACGGTGAAGTCTATGTAACGGAAGACGGCGCCGAAACTGACCTCGACCTTGGGCATTATGAGCGTTTTATTGACGAAAACCTGAATAAATTTTCTAACCTGACAACAGGTAAGGTTTATTCCAATGTTCTTGAAAAGGAACGTCATGGCGATTATCTCGGGGAAACGGTACAGGTAATTCCGTATATTACAAATGAAATCAAGTCATTCATCTATGCGGTAGGTAAGGATTCTGATGCTGATATCGTTATTACGGAAATCGGCGGTACAGTAGGCGATATAGAAAGCCAGCCTTTTCTGGAGGCTATCCGTCAGGTATCTGTTGAGGTAGGAAAGGAAAACAGCCTGTTTATCCACGTTTGTCTTGTACCGTATATCAAGGGCAGTGAGGAACATAAATCAAAACCTGCCCAGCATTCTGCGAAAGAGCTGCGTTCTCTGGGTATCAATCCGGATATCATGGTACTGCGCTGTGATGAGCCGTTGGAGCCGAGTATTTTCAAGAAAATTTCCATGTTCTGCAATGTAAAGCCGGATTGTGTCATTGAAAATATGACAATTCCTGTCCTTTATCAGGCTCCGCTGATGCTGGATAAAGCGAATTTCAGCGATATTGTTTGTCGGGAACTGAAGATTGATGCACCAAAACCGGATATGAGCGAATGGAAAGAGATGCTTGATCGTATCAACTCCCGTGACAAGGAAGTCAGAATTGCTTTGTGCGGCAAGTATGTACAACTGCATGATGCCTATTTGTCCGTAGCGGAGGCACTTCATCACGCAGGCTATGAAAACAAAGCTTTTGTCGAAATAGAATGGGTTGATACAGAGCTGATTACTGAGTATACCGTTGACGAACTGCTGGGCAGCGCAGACGGTATCTTAGTACCGGGCGGCTTTGGCAATCGTGGCGTAGAAGGTAAGATTATTGCAGCTCGATATGCCAGAGAACACAATATTCCTTATCTGGGGATTTGTCTTGGTATGCAGACAGCTGTTATTGAATACGCCAGAAATGTACTCGGCTATAAGGATGCCAACTCCGGTGAGTTAGATGCCCAGAGTACCCATAAGGTCATTGACCTGATGCCTGACCAGAAGGGTGTTGTGGATATGGGCGGTACCATGCGTCTGGGTGCTTATCCCTGTAAGATCCGCAAAAATACTATTATGGATCGTGCTTATGGTGTCGGAGAGATAAAAGAACGTCACCGTCACCGTTACGAATTCAATAACGAATTCCGCAGCGCCTTTGAAGAAAACGGTATGGCTGTTACAGGAACCTCTCCCAATGGCATGCTGGTAGAAGCGGTGGAAATTCCGGCGCATCCGTTCTTTATCGGTGTACAGTATCACCCCGAATTCAAGAGCCGTCCGAACCATGCACACCCCTTGTTCAGAGAATTTATCAAAGCGGCTCTGATTTATAAAGAAAAGTAATCAACAGCAGGAGGAAATACAAAAATGTCAGGTCATTCAAAATGGAGTACTATCAAGCGCAAAAAGGAAAAGACAGACGGTGCAAGAGCGAAAGTCTTTACGAAAATCGGAAGAGAATTAGCGGTAGCCGTTCGTGAAGGCGGCAGTGCTGACCCGTCTGCCAATGCAAAGCTGCGTGAGTGTATTGCAAAGGCAAAGGCAAACAATGTTCCGAATGAAAATATTGAGCGTATCATCAAGAAAGCTGCCGGCAGTGCAGATGGCAGCAACTATGAGTCCATCATATATGAGGGTTACGGTCCCTGCGGTATTGCGGTTATCGTCGAAACACTGACAGACAACCGCAACCGTACAGCCGGTGATATTCGTCATTATTTCGACAAGTTCGGCGGCAACCTCGGTACACAGGGATGTGTATCATTCATGTTTACACAGAAGGGCCTGCTTGTCATTGAAAAAGAAGATAATGATGAAGATAAGCTGATGGAAGATGCACTCGAAGCGGGTGCAGAGGACTTTTCATCTGAATCTGCCGATGTTTACGAAGTATATACTGATCCGGCTGATTTCGGTACAGTCATGGAAGCGCTGGAAGAAAAGGGTTATGAATTTGTATCCGCTGATGTTTCGATGATTCCGTCTACTTATACCAAAATCGAAGATCCTGAGGCCTGCGAGAAAATGCAGAAACTGCTGGATATGCTCGATGACAATGATGATGTCCAGAATGTCTATCACAACTGGGATATGCCCGAAGAACCCGATGAGGACTGATAAAATCGTCTGAAATCCGTATAAATACAGGCTTTTGCATGGCAATTGTGATATACTGTATAAATATCATAATCTGAGTTATGAATTATGTCATTGAATGATGATATACGATAGTTGTATTTTTTGATGTGCATATTGAAGTATATCATAATACAGAATATCTTAATTCCCCTTATTTCTTTGATTTTTTCAAGAGAGATAGGGGG
>CADCQO010000100.1 GCA_902803585.1 uncultured Ruminococcus sp. | reverse complement strand
CGGGCAGAGAGCAGCACATCACGATCACCTCCAATACCAACATGAGCAAGGACGATATAGATAAGGCTATCCACGATGCCGAGGAGTATGCGGCTCAGGATAAGAAGCGCAGGGAAGAGGTAGACAAGAAGAACGACGCAGAGAACCTCGTTTACGCTGTTGAAAAGCTCATCAACGAGAACGGTGAGCATATCTCCGATTCCGACAAGGACAACCTCAATTCCAAGGTGGCTGCTGTCAAGGCTGCGCTCTCAAGGAACAATATCGACGATATACAGATCGCCAAGGACGAGCTGCAGAAGGATATGTATGCGGTATCTGAGAAGCTCTATCAGGATGCAGCGGCTCAGGGCGCGGCTCAGAATCAGGCTCCCGAGAGCGACAACGGCGTTTACAATGCTGACTACAGAGACGTTGACGACGATAAGCCGTGATAAGACGATAAACACGTGAGAGATAAGCAAAGGGGGAAGCTGATGATAACTTCTCCCTTTGTGCTATATTATAAAAAGCACTTGCAAAACCTTTGATATTGTATTATTATTTATATACAGCCCTTTTGTGCGGCAGCGCGCCGCACGCTACGATAAGGACATAGAAGATCTTCGCTGCAAGGCGGAGACGATTTGGGGTGATCTTACTTGGCAGAGAATAAAAGAGACTATTATGAGGTCATCGGTGTACAGCGCGGAGCCTCGGACGACGAAATAAAAAAAGCATACCGTCAACAGGCAAAAAAATATCATCCTGACCTCAACCCCGGCAACAAAGAGGCAGAAGCAAAATTCAAGGAAGTTAACGAGGCATACGAGGTGCTGTCTGATAAGGATAAGCGCGCCAGATACGACCGCTTCGGCTTTGCAGGCGTTGACCCGAATTTTAACGCCGGCTATGGCGGCGGAGGTCCCTTCGGACAGGATATTGATATAGGGGATATTTTCAACAGCTTTTTCGGCGGTTTCGGCGGAGGACGCGGCGGCAGAAATCAGAATGCGCCCAGACGCGGTTCTGATGTGGAGGCTTCTGTCACTATTACCTTTGAAGAGGCGGCACACGGCTGTAAAAAAGACGTTACCTACCAGAATGTTGATACCTGTAAGGATTGCAGCGGTACAGGTGCGGCACAGGGTACGCAGCTCAAACCTTGCCCGAATTGTAACGGCACAGGTCAGGTTACGGTACAGAAGCGTACACCTTTTGGTATCGTACATACCTCTCAGACTTGTGATAAGTGCCGCGGAAAGGGTAAAATTATCGAGAAGCCCTGTCCGAAATGTTCCGGTGCAGGACGTACACGCACCTCCAAGACGATTTCCGTCAATATTCCGGCGGGCATCAATCAGGATCAGGTCATCAGCATCAACGGACGCGGTCACAGCGGTTATAACGGCGGTGCGGCAGGCGATCTGAATATCTACGTCAATGTCAAGAAGCATGAAATCTTTGAGCGCAAGGGCGACGACGTATGGTGCGAGATACCCATTACTTTCGCACAGGCGGCGCTGGGTCATGAAATCATTGTGCCGACACTGGACGGCAAGGTGAGCTATAAAGTACACCCCGGCACACAGCCAGGCGATATCTTCAAACTGGCGGGCAAAGGCATTCAGCATCTGAACATGAGGGGACGCGGTGACCAGTATGTGAGGATTACTGTTGAAGTGCCGCGCAACCTTACCTCCAAACAGAAGGAAATTCTCCGTCAGTTCGATGAGGTGAGCGGTTCTACAAATTATCAGAAACGAGCGAGCTTTTTCGATAAAATCAAAAAGCGTGAAAAGAATTCCTGACGATAACTGATGGCAGGTGTGCCGCTTTCGGAAAAAGAAGCGGTACACCATTTTTAGTATAAGGAGGATTTGAACGATGATCTATACCGAGATGACAAAAAAAGCCCTTTGCCTTTGTTTTGAAGCCCATAAGGAACAGAAGGACAAGAGCGGAATGCCGTATGTATTCCACCCGTTTCATGTAGCGGAACAGATGACGGACGAAATCACAACAACAACAGCGCTTCTGCATGATGTAGTGGAAGATACCCAGTATACCTTCGGGGATTTGCAGAAGATGGGCTTCCCTGATGAGGTCATTGATGCACTCCGCCTGCTGACACACGATAAAAGTGTGCCGTATGCGGACTATATCGAAACAATCAGACAAAATCCTGTTGCGTCCGCTGTCAAACTGGCGGATTTGTGCCATAACAGTGATACCACCCGTTATGATGTCATAGATGAAGCGGCAGTGCGCCGTCTGGAAAAGTATTACGATGCTATACAGCGGCTGACAGGCGAAAAGACGGAAAGCTGAAAGAAAAATGAAAAATAACGGCCGTGTTCCTGTCACACGCAAAAACATCGGCAGGATTTCAGCCTGAAGGCAGGAGCGGTGCTGGCCTCTGTCTGCTGACCGCCGGATACCGTGTTTCCTCTGCTCTGAGAAAAATTATTTTATGGTTGAGATTTTCGCGCCAATATGGTATAATCTATAGTAAGGAATCGCGGAAAATCGGAGGCAGAAGTATGTCGGAAACATCATCAGCTACCAAAAAGGTAATTGCGGACGGGTTCAGGTCTGTCATGGAAAGAAAGAGCTTTGAGAAGATTACCATTGCAGATATTACGGATCAATGCGGTTTGAATCGGCAGACTTTCTATTATCATTTTCAGGACAAGTACGACTTGCTGAACTGGATTCTTTACACAGAGGTCATCATGCCCTTTGCGGAGGATCTGAATATTGATAACTGGAACGAAAAATTGCTGCAGATCCTGAGTATTGTCAGGGATAATTCCCGCTTTTACTCCAACGCCTTCAACGCTGCTCACGGGGACGAGTTCCGTCAGTACCTGTTCAACGTCATAACAGAGCTTTTTTGCGATATGACTGACCGGCTGGTGGGTGATGAACCGGTGAATCCCAATGATAAACAGTTTATTGCTGAGTTTTTGTCCTATGGTGTGACAGGCTCGATCATAAAATGGGTCAGAACAGGCATGAAAACCTCTCCGGAAGCGACAGCAAAATATATTCAGATCATCATTAACAATTTTCGTCAGTTTGCTACCTCTAAGAATTTCCCTGCATGTCCTGTGTAAAGTACATATTTCTGACAAAAAAACAGCAGCCCCTGACCGCCTGACAACGGAAAGGGGCTGTTTTTTGTATGTGATAAACGGATTTTCTTACGCCAGACTGGGAATGGCAACAGCAGGGTCAAGGTCGGCGGTATAATCCACGCCGTCAATGCCGAAGCCGAACAGGCGGTAAAAGTCCTCGAAATAACCGTCAATGTCGGCGTGTGTGCCGAGATTTTCGGTAGCAATCGTTGACCACAGTTCCTGTACTTCAGACTGAATTTCCGGCTGCATTTCGAGGTCGTCCAGACGGATACGGTTTTCTTCGTCAGTGACTGCGGCACCGTTGAAGAGCTTCTGGTTCATCAGACGGTACATCTGTTCAATGCAGCCCTCATGTGTGCCGTGTGCTTTCATGACCTTGTAGAGAATGGAAATATACAGCGGTACGATCGGGATAGCGGCGCTTGACTGGGTAACGAGAGCCTTGTTGACGGAAATATATGCCTGTGTGCCTTCTGCGGTGATCTGTCTGGAGGCGGCGAAAAGGTCGTCTTTTGCCTTGCCGATAGAGCCGTCTGCATACATCGGGTGTGTAATGTCGGGGCCAATGTAGGAGTAGGCAACCGTGACGGCGCTGTCCTCAAGGGCATCAGCGGCTTTCAGTGCGCTGATCCAGTCTTTCCAGTCCTCACCGCCCATTACCTTGACGGTAGCGGCGATTTCTTCTTCTGTGGCGGGCTGTACGGTAATATCGCTGACAACACGGTTTTTCAGGTCGATGGTCTTGTTTGTATAGGGCTGACCGACTGTTTTCAGAACAGAAGAATAAGTTGTGCCGTCAGCAGTTGTGCGGCGGGGTGAAGCCAGACTGTAGACAACCATATCGACTTTGCCCAGATCCTTTTTGATGAGGTCGATCGTCTGTTCTTTGACAGCCTGAGAGTAAGCATCGCCGTTGATCGTTCTGGCATAAAGGCCGTCAGCCTGTGCGAAGCCTTCAAATGCCGCTGTATTGTACCAGCCCGAAGAAGCTGTACGGACACCGCCGGCTGGTTTATCAAAGATAACGCCGATGGTTGCCGCACCGAAGGAGTAAGCCGCCGTGATGCGTGATGCCAGACCGTAGCCCATAGAAGCGCCGATTACCAGAACCTTTTTGGGGCCGTCAGTGTGGGGCTGGGCTTTGATATAGTCAATCTGCTGTCTGACAACTGCCTGACAGCCTGCGGGGTGTGCTGTGGTGCAAATGAATCCTCTTACTTTGGGCTGAATAATCATACGTTATCTCTCCTTTATTTTAACTCGCTGTATTCTGTGGGCGAACCCTTGACGGTGGACAAAACAGACCCTTTGCCGTCCGCAGTGATGTAATAGACTTTCAGCAGGTCGATATGATCGGTGTATTCCAGCTTGGGCGTTATGCAGTAGCAGGGAACACTGCCCGCTTCTATCAGCTTTTCGTCTATCTCAAAGACATAATCTGCAAGGGGCCGTTCCAGACCTAAAACAGATTCTTTCTGCGCCAGTACAGAAAAGGCTTCATTCGGTGTGATCTTTGCATCAGGGTACATTTTCCGGATATCCTTGTCAC
Organism: uncultured Ruminococcus sp.; assembly: GCA_902803585.1. Lineage (GTDB taxonomy): Bacteria > Bacillota > Clostridia > Oscillospirales > Acutalibacteraceae > UBA1213. Next base: position 4,377 of record CADCQO010000100.1, on the reverse strand, counting down.
TGCCGGCGGTATTGGTCTGTACAGTGTCATAGCTTCCCATCCAGTTTGCCGCCATAACAGCAGAACCGTCAAGCGCTACCAGACAGTTTGTGCCCACATAGACACGCTTTCCGGCGGTTTCAAGATACGGATAGATGGAATAGTAGGAACTGCCCTGATAATCCACTATACCGAAACAGTATTTCTGATAGCTGCTCATGCTTTCCGCCAGATAAAACGCATGTTTGGTGCAGGTATCAAGCAGCTTGCAGGCATCTTTCAGAGAGATGCTGCCTTCCGGTACGGAAATCTGAGGTGAAACAGGCTTTTCGATCACCTTGTTTCCCATAGATGTCTGGCTGACTTCTGACACATAAATAATATGTTCGTCATCGGCAGACGGCTGGCTGGTCTTTCTTTGTCCGCAGCCGCCCAGAGCCAACACTGTCAGCAGCAGCACAGACAAAACGATTTTTCCTTTCATTCACTCACGTCCTCACTTCAGATAATGATTACAGCATGGCGAGGGAGGGGAAAACAGAACGTCCCATTTTGGAAAGCAGGCAGGCGATACCGTCCGCATCGTTGGAGTCGGTAACGTAATCGGCGGCCTGTTTAACGGCTTCGGAAGCGTTGGACATTGCGATGCCCAGACCGGCGTAGCGTATCATAGAAACATCGTTAAAGCCGTCACCGCAGGCGATACATTCATCGGAGCTGATGTGCAGCAGGTGCAGAAGACGGTCGAGTGAAGCCGCTTTATCCACATTCTGGGGAACCAGTTCAAGGAAATACGGCTCGGAGCGGTAAACGCCGATTCTGTCGCCAAAAAGCCCGCTGAGGACGGTTTCCAGCTCGCTGATAACAGACGGTTCGCCGTGCAGAAGACATTTTGCGGTTTCAGAAGTAACAGCGGAGGGGAAATCTTCTGCAAAGCAGAAGGGCATATGGTTAATATTGGCTTCGATGACAGCGTAGCGGTTCATCTGACAGCCAACAATGATCGTGCCGTTCTGATAGGCTGTGATGCCGGCGGGGTAATCCTTGAGAACAGAACAGATATCGGGAATGAGCGAAAGCGGGAAAGTATTGCTGAAAAGCACCTTTCCTGTGCGGCACTCGATGACGATACCGCCGTTATACGCCAGAATATATCCGCCGAACTCTCTGAGCCGCAAAATATTGGCATAAGGCAGAATGCCCTCAGTAGGACGGCCGGAGGCTAAAACAACAATGCCTCCGTTTTTCTGAAAACGGATAAGTTGGTCACGGGTCTTTGCGGTAATCTGCTTGCGGGAGTTGGTGAGTGTTCCGTCAATGTCCAGCGAAATGATTTTGAACAGCATACTATACAGCCTCTTTCTTGATAAGCAGTCAGCTATGATGATTTTTTCCTTCCATTTGTGCAAAATGCAGAGAGAATTTTCTGTCCTGACGACAAAATCCCCTTCAGACTGATGCACAGTTTTATTGTAGAAAATAAAACCCGTTCCGTCAATAGTATTTATGGTATATCTTCATATGTTGAATAGCGATTTTTTTGTTCTATTCGGAAAATGAAAGTACTATTTATCGTTATTTTGCACAATTTACAAATAATTTAAAAAAAGATATTGAAAAAATTTTCTCAAAGTGTATAATTATATATAGTATACAAAGACCAAAGATGGCAGTATATATAACGGAGGTAATGATATGAAACGCAGACAGATATTAGCTATTTTTGCAGCGCTCGCTTTGGCGGTAAGTTCTTCTGTTCTTCTGACAGGATGTGCAGGAAAGTCGTATTACTTTAAAGCAGTTGTGCAGCCTGACGGTACAGTGAGCTACGAGAATATGGGTGAAATCACCAGCAGTTCGCCTGCCGCTGCAGAAAGCACAGCAACAGAAATTGTACCAGAAACACCGCAGTCCTCTGCTGAGGAATCTTCCGAAGCACCGGCTGAATCTTCCGAAGGTGAAGAGAGCAAAGCAGACAGAGATGAGAGCATTCTGGCTGTTATCAAGTTTGAAAAGCCTGAAGATTGGGACGGAAGTGCACTGTGCCTGAGAGTATACGATGACGACTCCAATAACAACACCCCCGGTGGTCAGACCATGGAGCTGGGCGCGGACGGCTTGTATTTTGTCAATGTTTCCAAAGTCGCTTCCAGCGGCAATGAGTTCAACAATCCCCATTTCATTTTCCTCTGCACCACAGAGAGCGGAAAGGTTGTACAGAGTGAAGAGGGCAACATCACCGGCGACGCAACTTACAGCGTAACAAAGGACGGCAGAAAGTACCTTTTGAATCAGGTGTGATTTTGTTTTTTGTGCATACTGAAAAGACATGGCTCCGGCTGTGTCTTTTTTGTTTGTCGGTGCCGTTTTGTGCATAAATTGCCTTTTCTCCAGCCATAATAAAGGCGGAGGTGCAGTTTATGTACAAAACGAAAAGCAAAAAGAAGAATACGGGATTTTATATTGCGCTGGCAATCTGCATTGTCACAGTGGCCGCCGCTGCATTAACGACTTACGGAAGTGTTGCAGAATATTATCAGCCGCAGGATACCCACACCGGCAACGAGATAAGCGGTGAACCCTATGAAAATTCTGAACCGCCTGAGCCGTCTGCATCAGAACCTGCTGAATCATCTGCATCAGAGCCTGCCGAATCATCTGAGGAGAGCAGCCAGCCGTCACAGGAAAGCACAGAATCTTCTGTCAGCGAACCGTCAGCACCCGCTGAAAGCAGTGAAGAAATGCAAACGATGCTTTACAGTCCGGTCGAAGGCGGTGAAATCCTGAAACCGTTCAGCATGACAACGCTGATTTATGCAAAGACGACAAATGACTGGCGTACACATCGAGGCACAGACTATGCCGCCGGTATGGGAACGGCAGTGATGGCGATGACGGACGGTACAGTAAAATCGGTTTATCGGGACGCATTGTATGGAGAAACGATCTGTGTCGAACACGAAGGATATACAGCCCGTTACTGCGGTCTGACGGAAAAAACACTGGTGCATGAGGGCGATTCTGTCAAGGGCGGTCAGCCGATCGGATATGTCGGCACTGTTCCGTGTGAGCAGTCGGACGACCCGCATCTGCACTTAGAGATTCTTTCCGGCGAAAAATTCCTTTCCGCTGTTTCTCTGTCTGCTTCTTCCAAATAACAGACCACATAGAAAACCCTTCAGGGAGTTTGTCCGGAACGACTTTTCCCTGAAGGGCTTTTTCTTTTGAACACTATGAACGGGAGAAAACACAGCCGCAGAAATTCTGCCGGTAGAGAGAAAAACGGGCGGACAGTTCGATGGAGCGCTGATAGCCGCCGCGCTTTTTGAAGTCGGAAAACAAATAGGGAACACCAGTGCTGTCACTCACTTCTGCGCCGATACGATTCAGAACAGCACTGTCTTTCTGGGGGCTGATGGAAAGTGTTGTCGTAAAATAGTCGAAACCGCCTTCTCTGGCAGCAGCGGCACTTTCTGACAGCCGCAGACGGTAGCATTTATGACAGCGCACACCTCTTTCGGGTTCCTGTTCCAGTCCTTTTGCCATTTCATAGAAGTGCTGCGGTTCATAGCGTCCTTCGATGAATTTTACGGAAGGGCACATTTCACGGATCAGCCGCTGAATTTCTTCTACCCGATGGCGGTATTCGGCTTCGGGGGAGATATTCGGGTTGTAGAAAAACACCGTGATATCGAAATACTGTGTCAGATATTCCAGCACATAGCTGCTGCACGGGGCACAGCAGGCGTGAAGGAGAAGTTTCGGCCGGATCTGCTGTTCCGTCAGATGGCGAAGCGTTTTGTCCAGTTCCAGCTGATAGTTGACTTTTGGGGTCTGATTCATAGAAACGATACCGTCCTTATCCGGAATAGTCAAAGAGTGAGCAGATACTTTAAAATATCGGCGGGGGTGTCTGCGATATAGTCCGCACCTTCCGAAAGAAGTTCTTCGGGGGTACGGAAGCCCCAGCTTACGCCGCAGAAGCGCAGACCGGCATTCTTAGCGGTACGGGCATCTACGTTGCTGTCACCGATATAAATTGTTTCTTTCAGCGTACAGCCCAGCAGCTGCATAATGGCGTTTGCGCCCATAGGAGAGGGCTTGCGCTCGCAGTCGTCGCGCTTGCCCCGTATTTCAGCGAACAGATTTTCTTTGAAAAGCGCGCGGACAAGTTTTTTGGTGAAAGCATCGGGCTTGTTGGAATTGACCGCACAGAGAACATCACGCTGACGGAGTGTATCCAGAAGGGCGGGTATGCCGTCATAGGGTACCGTATTATCCATGCAGTGGGCGGTATAATATGTACTGAAGTCGCTGAGCATTTTTTCTTTGACAGCGGGCGTATAGCCTTTTGCTGTGCCGACAGCCTTATCTGCCAGAACAGACAAACCATTGCCG
>CADCQO010000099.1 GCA_902803585.1 uncultured Ruminococcus sp. | reverse complement strand
TTATCAAGATGAAACCTGACACCAATACCTGAAAGCTGCGGTTTCTCACGGCGCAGGGCAATCAGCTGCCGCACTTCTTCATAAAAAGCAGTGTACTTGCCTTGTTCTATCTGCTGCCAAGGCATTGTACTGCGGTTATCATATGGATTTTTCCCCCGAAGGGCGATTTCTGTTCCGTAATATAAACAGGGTGTTCCCGGCAGTGTGAGCAGCAGAATCAGTTTCTGACGCAGCACACTGGCATTGTTGGCGCATTCTTCCGTTATCCGGACAGTATCGTGTGTATCCAAAAAATTAAACAGCACTTCGGTTACCTGCTCCGGATACATTGTCAGGCAGCCATTGAGCGCAGTCATCAATTCCTCCGCTGTCATATCTGACTGCCGGTGAAAATCATTGATACAGCTGCTGAGAGGATAATTCATGACCGCATCGTATTCTTTTCCATCAAGCCAGCACAGAGAATCAAACCATATCTCCCCTAACAGGAACAAATCTTCTTTCAGAGGCTTCAGATACTGCCGTAATGCCCGCAAAAAGGTATGGGATACCTCGTCCCCTACGTCAAAACGGATACCGTCAATGTCCCACTCTCTGATCCAATAGCTGCAGATATTTTCAAAATAACAAATAACTTCCGGATTGTTGGTATTCAGTTTCGGCATACCTGCCCAGAACGAAAAAGTATAGTACCGTCCGTCTGCTGTATCATAACGTCGGGAAAGAAAATCGTCCTGATTGATGAAAAACCAGTCATAATACGGTGAATCCTTTCCCTTGCGGCAGACATCCTGCCAAGGTGCAAACTCTGCTCCGCAATGGTTGAACACTCCATCGAGCATAATGCGTATACCGTTTTTGTGTGCCTGCTGTACCAATTCCCGCAGATCGTCCTCTGTGCCAAAATCGGGGTCGATCCTGCGGTAATCGATGGTATTATACTTATGATAGCTGACGGAATAGAAAATCGGCGTCAAGTAAATACCATTGATACCCAACTTTTTCAGATATGGCAATCGTTCGGCAATGCCTCTGAGGTTGCCTCCGTAGCACTGATTGAAACGGAAAAATTCATGTCTGTTCCATGCAATAAATTTCGGATCATCCGGTGCATCTTTTGAACGGCAGAAACGGTCAGGCATGATCTGATACCATACCGTATGTTTTACCCATTCGGGTGGTATAATCACATCTGAGGGATTCATCCACGGCATTTTGAAGCACTGACAAAACGTCCGTTCTTTCTCCTTCACAGGGCATATTTTATTGTCAAACACAAAATCATGTTCTCCCTGTGCAGCAACTTCAAAATAATACTGAAGCCGCTTGAAGGGCGGTTGAATACGAAATTCCCAAAGAATATGCTGTGATAACTCTGCCAGACGCTGCATTGGATAACGCTGGCCTGTCCAGTGTTTTCTGCGTGTCAGTTCATGGACAAAAGGATCTGCACAAATAATATATGCTTCCTCAATATCTTTTCCTGTCTGTAACCGCAGAACAACGGTATTTTCATCTGCCGGAAAGCACATATTGCCGCTGCTTCTGTGAAAAATAGCCGCTATATTCATATGTTTCCACCTCCGTTTTCAGTATACTACAAAAAAGCGCTTTATACAATCCACAATTATGCTTATTTATTGTATCAAATGTATAAATTGCTGCCAGTCACTGGCATATCTGGCTCATTACTGCAAATGGTAAAATAATCGCATTATAATTCTCTGATGGAATTATATTTTCACTTTATTTGCCTATAATATACAAAGCAACGCTATTTGCAAACAATGGAAACGGAGTGATTTTATTTGAATCCGTTGATACTATCCGCAATTATCATATTGCTGGTGATGTTTTCGGCATTCTTTTCTTCAACAGAAACCGCTTATTCTTCTGTCAGCCGTATCCGACTAAAAAGTTACGCTGAAAGCGGCAACAAAAAAGCTGCACGCGCTTATCACATATCTGAAAACTACGATAAAGCCCTTTCAACTATTCTGGTCGGCAATAATATCGTCAATATCGCTGCTTCCTCTTTGGCAACCATTCTGTTTGTTTCTTTTTTCGGAGAAACTAACGGCACAATACTAAGCACAGTTGTACTGACAATTATCATTCTCATTTTCGGTGAAGTGCTGCCAAAAAATTTTGCGAAAGAAAACAGCGAAAAAACTGCTATCTCCTCTTCCGGCTCTCTGCATTTCCTTATGGTTCTTTTTACGCCGGTTACTTTTGTGCTTTTGAAACTAAATAACATCGCAAAGAAAATTGCTGTACGGGGTGATGCAAAAAAAGAACCTACTGTTACGGAAGATGAGCTGAAATACATTGTTGAAAGCATTGAAGATGAAGGGGTACTGGAGGAACAGGAAAGTGAATTAGTGCAGTCAGCACTGGCGTTTGACGAAAAAACCGCCTACGATATCCTGACTCCCCGTGTGGATATGACTGCTATTGAAGAACGGGATTCTGTCGAAAAAATCAGGAGTGTTATTCTGAATGAGCGCTATTCCCGTATTCCTGTTTATCGTGACAATGTAGATAATATTATCGGTATCCTCCATACCAGAGATTATCTGGAAGCCCTGCTGACAACTGACGAGCCGAATCTTTCCTCCCTTTTGCAGCCTGCTTATTTTATCTACCGCTCCAAAAAGCTTTCCGCTATTCTGGCTGATTTCAAGTACAAACGCCTGCACATCGCTGTTGTTACTGATGATTACGGCGGTACGCTGGGGATTGTTACTATGGAGGATCTTCTGGAACAGTTAGTCGGTGACATCTGGGACGAAGATGAAGAAATCGAAAGTAAATACAAGAAACTGTCTGATAATAAATATCAGGTCAGCGGTGATCTGCATATCAATGATATGCTTGAACTGCTTGACAAAGACAACAGATACATTGAAACAGAAAGCAAGTCTGTCGGCGGATGGGTCATTGAACAGTTGGGAGATATTCCTGAAAGCGGTACTTCTTTTGCTTACAAGGATCTGAATGTCACCGTTAACGCTGTTGAGGATAATCGGGTTACTGATGTAACGGTTGTCATTCACCCAAAAGAAGAATAAACCTATTTTCTGAAAAGAAATCATTTTTTTACATAGCTGACAGCAGCAAAATAACGGCTTGTCAATCAGGCAAAAATCGTATATAATAGAATTGGTTCGCAGCAGATGAACTAATCCCCTTAAAAACAGAAAGAGAATGATACTATGCAGCTGTCAGATTTAGCGGCAAATGCCGAGGTGAAATTTGAAATAGCAGAACTGATGCGCCGCCGCAGTTTGCCCCATGCAGTGCTGATTGAGGGTGAAAAAGGCTGCGGTAAAAAAACGCTGGCACAAATATTAGCCGCTTATGCCGTATGCAGTGCTGAAGGCGACCGCCCCTGCGGTGTCTGTCCCCATTGTCAGAAAGCACAAAAAGGTATTCATCCTGATATTTTCACAGCAAACGGTCAGCAGGCAGGCGCACTGAATGTTGAGTCTGTCCGTAATATTCGTTCCGCTGCTTATATCAAACCGAATGAAGCAGAAAACAAAGTATATTTGCTGACGGACTGCGAAAAAATGCTGCCAGCAGCCCAGAATGCTTTTCTCAAAGTATTGGAAGAACCACCGGATCATGTCCTGTTTGTGCTGACGGCTGTTTCTGCTGCTTCACTTCTGCAAACAATACGTTCCCGTGTGCGTATCTTCCCGCTGTATCCTCCTTCTCCTGCAGAGGCGGCAAAGGTGCTGCAAAAACATTTTCCCGATCAATCGTCAGAAGTTCTGCTGCAGACAGCACAGGACAGCGGCGGCAATATCGGTACTGCTATTGAACTGCTGAACAGCGGCGGCGAGGAAGAAAAAAAAGCGGCGGAAGCTATTTTATGCGCTATTCCTTCTTCAACGGAATATCCTCTCCTGCTGCAAACAAACGCTATTGTTAAAGACAGAGCTTTTGCACTTGGGGTATTGAACCGCTTGTGTGAATTGGCGGCTGACTGCGTCAAGGCAAGCTACGGTGTCACAAATACGGCACCTGCAGCGCAGGAAATGGCGAAAAAATTGTCTAAGAAACGACTTGTCACGATACAGCGCAATGTACAGCGTGCTCGTGAAGTTTTAAATTACAATGTCAATCTGAATTTTTACGGTACATGGCTCTGTGCCGTACTGAGAAGCAACGAAAACGGAGGCAACTATGGCTGATATCATTGGTATAAGGTTTAGAGAAGTCGGTAAGGTCTACTATTTTGACCCTAACGGCGAACAATTGCGTAAGGGAGATCGGGTAATCGTTGAAACAAGCCGCGGCATAGAATGCGGTGAAGTCGCAATGGCAAACCGTCAGGTGGCAGATTCGGCTATCAGTCACCCGCTCAAAAAAATGATCCGCAAAGCTACACAGGAGGATCTGGACAGAGTAAGTGCCAACAAAGAAAAAGAGGAAAAAGCGTTTGCTGTTTGTACACAGAAAATACGGGAACATAAGCTCAAAATGAAGCTCATTAACGTAGAATATACTTTTGACAACAGCAAAATTCTCTTTTATTTTACCGCAGACGGACGAGTGGATTTTCGTGAGTTGGTGAAGGATCTGGCGTATATTTTCCGTACCCGTATCGAATTAAGGCAGATCGGTGTAAGAGATGAAGCAAAAATGCTGGGCGGTCTGGGCATCTGCGGACGGCCTTTCTGCTGCAAAACCTATATGGGCGATTTCCAGCCCGTTTCTATCAAAATGGCAAAAGAACAGGGAATGTCTTTGAATCCTGTAAAGATTTCTGGTACCTGCGGCAGACTGATGTGCTGTCTGAAGTACGAACAGGACGCTTATACTGACCTGCTGAAACATACACCAAAAATCGGTGCTATCGTCAATACACCTGACGGAAAGGGTACAGTCATCGACCAAAATCTGATTACGGGTAATCTGACTGTGTCACTCCATAAAGCACCTAATGCCGCTCCTCATAACTATAAGGTTTCGGAAGTTACCATTATCAAAGATGGACAGATCAAAGTAGACAAGGCTGAAATAGAAAGACTTAAAAGGTTAGAGAAAAACTGACACGGCAGCAATTCAAGACGGATACGGCACACAGCGGGCAGTATCCGTCTTTTCTTCAGACTTCTATTATGTGGTTCAAAAAGAAAAAAGCAGTTGCCATATACCAGTTTCTTTGCTATAATGGGAGATGGCGTGAGATGAAAAGAATACAATTGTATATCAGTGTATGGAAAGAAGCTGCATCTCAGATATCAGCCCTGCTGCAGCCTGTTTCGGCTGGTGCGGCACTTTATGCAGCAAATGACCCCAGACTGCCGCTTTGTGATGACAGAGGCGATAATATTTCTGCTTTGAATCCGCAGTACTGTGAACTGACCGTGCAGTATTGGGCATGGAAAAACCAAAGTTTCGATTTTGGCGGACTGCTGCATCAAAGACGGTATTTTGATTTTTCTTCCCTTGCTCCCTATGCTTGCGATCAGCCAAAACGTCCCAAAAGACCATATCGTATCTTGCAGTTCCCTACCCAAAAGGTACTCGATACAATCGGACTGACAGAAACAAGTGTATCTCAGCTGCTCCAGCGATACCGCATCATTGCGCCGCTGCCAGAAGATATCTGTCAGAGTGTGGAAGATTATTATAACCGCAGAGACAAACAGGCTTTCGATGATCTCGGACTGCTGAGAACAGTTATCAGTGACCTGTATCCTTCCTATACACAAAGTGCTGAACAGTATCTGCAGCAGACAAATGCTTACTTTTGCAATATGTTTGTTGCAGACCGTGCTTTATTTGAACAGTACAGTAAATGGCTGTTTACCATACTGGAAGAGTATACCCGCCGAAAACCTTCAGACAAACAATATCCCAGAGAACAGGGAAAGCTGGCAGAAAGACTGTTCGGTATCTATATGACGTACCTCAAAACACAAACATCTGTTCCTTGGGCAGAACTGCCGAGAGTGCATTTTTCCGCGATTAACGGTGCCACACCCAAAAATATGTCCTTTAGCCGCTTCTGGTATCATATTTGCCCACCAAATTCCCGCCGCAGAGGGTGGCTGCGGAAACTAAAAAAATAGCAGTCATGCTTCACCAGTTTCAGACAACGGGTGAAGGCTGTCATGAAAAATAAACGGTTCAGCCTGTGGAATTGGCACATGACAAGTACAATGAAGCAGGAAGCCCCCATTTGCTTCAGACATTGAACCGTTCACCCCATGAACCAAAAAGGATTGTTTCAGTCAGTATTTATCTGACCGCTGCAATATAACAAACAAGAAAGAGGTTGTGATTTACTATGTATGATTATCTCGTTGTAGGAGCCGGCTTGTTCGGTTCTATCTTTGCGTATGAGGCACACAAGAGAGGCAAAAAAGTGCTTGTGATAGACAAAAGAAGCCATATTGCCGGCAATATCTATTGTGAGCAGATTGAAGGCATCAATGTCCACAAGTATGGTGCTCATATCTTTCACACTAACGACAAGCATGTCTGGGAATACATCAATCAGTTTGCTGAGTTCAATAACTATGTTAACTCACCCATTGCTATCTACAAGGATGAGCTTTATAACCTTCCCTTCAATATGAATACATTCAGCCGTCTGTGGGGCATCAAAACACCTGCTGAGGCAAAGAAAATCATCGCTGATCAGATCGCTGATCTGGGTATCACAGACCCGCAGAACCTCGAAGAGCAGGCGCTCAGTCTGGCTGGTAAGGATGTTTATGAAAAGCTGGTCAAGGGTTATACTGAAAAACAGTGGGGACGTTCCTGCACTGAACTGCCTGCTTTCATTATCAAACGTCTGCCCCTGCGCTTTACTTATGACAACAACTATTTCAATGCCCGCTATCAGGGTATTCCAATAGGCGGTTATACTGCTATTATCGAAAAAATGCTGGAAGGTATTGAGGTACTGACAGATACGGATTATTTCGAGTGGATCAAAACTCATGCTGATGAAGCAGGTACAACTGTATTTACCGGTCAGATTGATGAATTTTTCGGTTATCGTCTTGGTGTACTGGAATACCGCTCTGTCCGCTTTGAAACAGAGGTTCTGGATACTGATAACTATCAGGGCAACGCCGTTGTAAACTATACGGAGCGTGAAGTTCCTTACACAAGAATCATCGAACACAAACACTTTGAATTCGGTACACAGCCTAAAACCGTTATTTCAAGAGAATATTCTTCTGAATGGAAACCGGGCATTGAACCGTATTATCCTGTTAACAACGAGAAAAACAACGCTCTGTATGAAGCTTACCGCAAATTAGCAGAAGAAACTCCGAATGTCATTTTCGGCGGTCGTCTGGGACACTATAAGTATTATGACATGGATAAAGTTATTGATGTCGCTTTGTCCGCTGTAAAGGAAGAATTTGGTGAATAATTCGCTGACAGTTTTACGCAGTATCCTCTTCCCGAAAAAAGGAATCTGTGATAAGACGGAGCTGTACTACCGCACAACAGACAGCTCCGTCTGTACCTGCAAAAAAGATAAACAACTGCATATCAGGGGAACAGTCAGTTTTGATACCTATTTCAACTCACTGTCTGTGAAGAAATATGAAGAATACTGCAAGCTCTCAGCCTTGTTTTTGCGGCTGAAAGTGTGCGGTTTCTTTGTTTTGCGTATTTTTGGGGTCGAAAAAAACAAAAGCGGCTTTACAGAAAAGATGCTCATAGAAAAATCCCTGCATCAAAAAAAGCCCTTAGATGAAATTATTGACTTGTCAGCGTTTCTTGGCGAACATTACGCTCACCTCTATTTTACGCTTTCCTCTGAAAACGGCACATTCTACGGCGGTGAATTTCTGGCAGGAAGCGAAAAATCCAACGGTGTTCACATTGCTGTTGTCATCTGCACTTACCGGCGTGAGTTATTCCTGCTGAAAAATTATCAGGAACTTACCCGCTATCTTTCCGGAAGCAGAGTTTTTCATCCTAACAATATCCACTGCTACATTGTCGATAACGGGCGGACACTGGACAAAGCCACAATGGACAACGAATACATTACTCTGATTCCAAACGATAATACCGGCGGAAGCGGAGGATTTGCCAGAGGCTATTATGAAGCTGTCAAAAGCGGCAAAGACTATACACATATCCTCTTTATGGACGACGATATTGTCCTGCACGGAGAAATGCTTCTGCGGGTTCATGGCTTGCTGAAGCTCTGCAACCCCTCTTTTGATAATCTGGCGGTGGGCGGTACTATGCTGAAACTGAGCGACTATATTACCCAGCATGAAGCAGGGGCTGTCTGGGACGGTAAACGTCTGCACTCTATCGGTAACGGTGAGGATATGACCCAGCGTGAAAATGTTTTCGGCTCCGCTTTCTATCCTCAGGGAAATTATAACGCCTGGTGGTTTTACTGTTTCCCTGCCCGCTGGCAGAAAACTCACGGCTATCCGCTGCCGTTTTTCGTCAAGGAAGATGATATTGAATACTCTCTCCGCTGTCATGCACAGGTCGCTGCTGTGAACGGCATTGCTGTATGGCATGATGATTTTGACGGCAAATATGACGGCTTTCAGGAATATTACATCAAGCGTAATGAACTTATTCTGACATCGGTCAACCATCAGAGAGCCTATCCCCTGTTTCAGATACGAAAGCTCATACTGGGCGTTATGAAACAAACGGTGTATCAGCGCTATTTTCTTGCTGATCTGATTTTCAAAGCCTACAACGACTATCTTAGGGGTTGGAAACATTTTCAGAAAACGGACACTATCCAGCTTAATCAGGAATTGATGTCGGCGTGCCAGCCGCTGATAGATGATGCCGCTATTATTGAACAGTACGGTATTGCTTTCGATCCCGACAAACACGCCTATTCTTTGACAGAACCTGAAAGCCTCGCAAAACAATTTTTTACACTCAACGGCTATTTACTGCCAACCAAAGATAACAATGATATTGCCATCTGCGATCTGGCCAAATGTCGTGCTGTCAATTTCTACCGCCGCAGGAGGGTACTGCATTATGATCCCCATCTTCACAAGGGTTATGTAACACAGCAGAAACGCCCTCTGCTGTGGTGGAATATGCTGCGTTTGTGCGGATATTCGCTGAAATTTCTTTTCCGCTATCCTTTTGTTCGCCGTGGTTACCGTAAACATCTTCCTGATCTGACACAGTTCCATGAATCTAAGCAGTAATATGCAGAAGATGTGCGATACCCGGAATACTTTCGCCCTGCTGGGAGGAAGTCGGCGACATCAGCGCACCGGTAGCAATAAAGAGAATATTCCTCAGCTCTTTTCGCTGAAGCCGCTGCATAATGTAGGAACAAAATACCGATGCTGCACAGCCGCAGCCTGAACCGCCTGCATGAACGTCCTGCGTTTCACGGTCATAAATCAAACATCCGCAGTCCTGATGCCTGCCTGCAATGTCAATATCCTTTTGCAGCATCAGCTCACACAGAAGACGGGAACCCACCAGTCCCAGATCTCCTGTTAAAATAAGGTCATAATCAAAAATGCTTGTGTGCGTATCCTCTAAATAACGGCTGATTGTATCGGCTGCTGCAGGCGCCATTGCCGCACCCATATTATTAGCGTCTTTGATCTGAAGGTCATTGATGCGTCCCACAGTAATATGACGGATACAAATATCGGTACTTTTTCCCTTTTCGAGCAGCGCTGCACCGGCTCCTGTCACTGTCCACTGGGCAGTTGGCGTACGCTGACCACCGTATTCAATCGGCAGTCGGAACTGCCGTTCTGCTGAGCAAAAATGCGAAGATGTGACAGCAGCCGCTCTTATCACTGCATCTGCGTCCACAAAAACTGCTCCTGCTGCCAATGTCTGCGCCATCGTAGAACAGGCTCCGTACTGACCGAGCAGCGGTATGCCTAACTCCCGCAACCCAAACGTAGATGAAATACATTGATTGAGTAAATCGCCAGCAAAAATAATATCAACATCTGCTGTATCAAGCACGGCTTTTTGCAGCATCGTACGCACCGCTACAGTCTGAAGCGTACTTTCTGCTTTTTCCCACGTCAACTGACCTAATTTATCATGCCGGAAAGTTACGTCAAAATATGCTCCGAGCGGGCCTTCTTTTTCTTTCTTTCCGCCAATGCCTGCCGATGCACGAATCACAATATTTCCCGTTATACAAATTGTTCCTTGTCCCATTCTTTCCGCCATATGGGGTTCACTCCCTACTGTGTTTTTACAGTAGTATGCCCGTATTTTTCGGCAGTCATACAACAAAAAATTCCTCCGAAGAAAACTGCTTCAAACAAAGCTGTGTCCTTGGGAGGAATATTTTTTTGTTTTAGAACAATAGTACAGGGCAGCTGCTGCCAGCTAATTATTTTTTAACTTTGATACCGCACTTTTCAATTTTGGGAATCAAACCAATACGAGGTTTATCATCATCAGGAAGCTGAGGGAAATCGTAAGCAGGAAAGTCATTTCCTTCTACGATAGCAGGACCGTTTTCTGTCAGGCAAACATCCCAGCCAACATAACGGAAAGTCGGAATTACCAGTGCTGCTTTCTTCACCAGTTCCTTTACTTCCTTCATATAGGGCAGTTTATAACCGACAAACGGAATTCCTGTTGCCGGATGAGCGTCATAACAAATCAGCGCAGAAGTATGACCTCTTCCCACGATTTCTCCTTTATCAAGATCAAAATGACAAGCCAGACCGCCATTTTCAAGATTATCAACAAACTTGCCGTTGTTGCCCATCTTGAAAACTGCATAGAGAATATGTGCTTCACCGTTATTCACCAATGTCACAATACGCAGGCAGTTCAGCGAATACGGATAGATTCTCGCAGCGTCGGGATGCTGTACAATTACTTCCTCGATAACACCAAAATTCTTTTCGGGAGATTTGACGTATTCGTACAGTTCTTTCGCTGAAGCAAAATCAGCCACCTTGATCTTCTCGATACCTTTACCGCTTTCACCAATATTCGGCTTGGCAAAAAAGTATTCTTTTCCCTGTATGAACTGTTCAAAACGAGGAAAATCAATCTCCGCCAGATCGAGAATTTCACGCCCCATGAACGGCGCAAATTTCTTATCAAAGAGATTCTTTTCATCAAAAATGCGCACATACTGTTCATCGTTCATATGCGAAATGAGCCATTTGTTTTTCATACGGGTCATATAGGTTTTACGCTGCTTGCCGTTCATCTTGTAGAACTCAAAGATGATATAATCGTTATAGCCGGCTCCGTACCGCATAGAACAGCCGAGCATATCAAAAAACGTTGTAAACTTGCTTTTGCCCGACTTTTCATGTACGGTATTGATGGCTTCCTTCATTTTCTTAAAGCTGGCACCGCCCAGTACCCGCATCAAATAGTTTAAATTCATCTGTCATTCTCCATTTGTAAGAATTCTGTCAAAGAGCTGCCAGTACCTGCTGAACGGATTTCTTAATGATCGTCATTCCCTCTGTCAGTTCTTCTTCACTGATAACCAACGGAGGCATCAGTTTTACAACGGAATTCTTACGGCCTGCGCCCTCGATGATCAGACCATTTGCAAAACACTGCTCAATAACTCTGTCTGCCAGACCAACAACAGGAATTTTTTCAAATTCGATACCCCAGATCATGCCCATGCCGCGCAGCTCCAGACGGCTGTCCAGCGGCAGGACTTCCTGCTCAAGATAGTTTTTGATGACTGCGGACTTCTTCTGTACCTGCTCTTCGACCTTATGGGAAAGCATATACTCAATACCGCCCTTTGCCGCAACAAAAGCAAGCTGATTGCCACGGAAAGTACCGTTATGTTCACCGGGTGTCCATACATCAATCGCAGGATTGATGAGTGTCAGTGCCAGCGGAAGACCATAACCGCCGATAGACTTGGACATTGTAACGATATCCGGCTGAATACCTGCCCGCTCAAAGGAGAAGAATGTACCGCTGCGGCAGCAGCCTACCTGTACATCGTCAACAACCATCAGAATATCGTTCTTTGTACAGAACTCACGCAGTTTTTTAAGGAAATCAACGGTAAAGACACGAATACCGCCTTCTGCCTGAATTGTTTCAAGGAACACAGCAGCAGGCTTTTCAATACCGCTGTGGTCATCGTCCAGCAGACGCTGCATATAAGCAATGACATCCAGCTCCGGAAACATATACGGTGCAGGAATAAAGGTAACATTTTCGAGCGGTACACCAGCACCCTTGCGGGAGCCCTTATCAGTTGTGAGAGAAAGTGAACCGAGAGTCATTCCATGAAAAGCACCCATGAAAGCAAAAACATTCTGACGGCCTGTAAATTTACGAACCAATTTCAACGCTGCTTCATTTGCATTCGTACCTGTCGGACCGGGAAACTGTATCTTGTAGTTGAGTCCTCTGGGTTTCAGCACCTTTTCCTCAAAAGTTTCGATAAACTCTCTTTTGGGAACGGTATACATATCCAGAGCATGCATAATGCCGTCCGACATCAGGTAGTCGATCAGCTTCTGCTTGATCTCAGGGTTATTATGACCATAGTTAACAGCACCTGCCCCGCAGAAAAAGTCAATATACTTTCTGCCGTTTTCATCGTAGAAGTTGGCACCTTTTGCTTTTGTAAACACAGTCGGAAAATGGCGGCAGTAGGAGCGTACCTCCGACTCATAGCTTTCAAATACGGATGTATCCATGTTCATCTCTCCGTTTCCTTTTATCGTTGGGTTATTTTTTCTGCTGTATCAAACACCACTGTCAAGCGGTCTTGTACCCTTATGGTACCTCTAACATATTACAACAGAAACGGTACTGCTTTCAAGTTAAATAATTAACAAAAATGAATTTACCGCTCTTCAATATAATAGAGATTCTGACATTCACGCACAAAACGGAACAGCCGGACACCGTTCCGTTTTGATTGACTGTATCAATAATCTGTTACTGACTGCTCAGACACTTTACCATGACAGCCTTCTGTGCATGGAGTCTGTTTTCAGCTTCTTCAAAGATTTCGGCAGCATGGGCTTCAAAGACTTCTTCTGTGATTTCTTCGCCTCTGTGTGCCGGCAGGCAATGCTGTACCATTGCATCAGGCTTTGCCAGTGACATCAGTTCATCATTTACCTGATAACCTGCGAAGGCCTGCTTTCTCTTCTCTGCTTCACCTTCCTGTCCCATAGAAGCCCATACATCTGTAATAACAACATCAGCATCGACAACCGCCTCTTTGGGGGTGCGGAACATCTGGAACTTATCACCGAATTCCTTTGCAAATGCCAGAACATCTGTATGCGGCTCATAACCTTCCGGACAAGCAACAGCAATAGACATACCCGTCTTCAGCGCGCCGACAATCAGGGAATTCATCATGTTATTTCCGTCACCGATAAAGCACATTTTAAGACCGTCCAGCTTGCCCTTGAATTCACGAATTGTCATCAGGTCAGCTAAAATCTGGCAGGGGTGGCAGAAGTCTGTCAGACCGTTGATAATCGGGATACTGCCGTACTTCGCCAGATCCTCTACTTCGCTCTGTTCAAAAGTACGAATCATGATACCGTCCAGATAGCGTGAAAGAACTCTTGCAGTATCCTGTACCGGTTCTCCTCTGCCAATCTGCATATCTTTGGAAGAAAGAAAAATCGGCTGGCCGCCTAACTGATACATACCAACTTCAAATGATACTCTTGTACGGGTTGAGGCCTTTTCAAAAATCAATCCCAGTGATTTTCCTTCCAGCAGTTTGTGCGGAATACCATGTTTCTGCTCGTATTTGAGCTGATCGGCTAAATTCAGGATCTCTACAACTTCCTCACTGGAAAGATCCAGCATTTTCAGTAAATGTTTCATAACTCACGCCTCCATTGTATTTTTGAGAATCTGCAAACCTCTGTCAATTTCTTCGTAGGTAATCGTCAGCGGCGGCAGCAAACGCAGAAGATTTTTAGCTGTCAGAATCAGCAAGCCGTTTTCCAGACATTTGCCCGCCATTTCTTTTGCATTATCCTTCTCGGTTACAATACCGATCATCATTCCCTTGCCTCTGATTTCCTTTACATTACCGATACTTTGCAGTTTTTCACGGATATATTCGCCTTTTGCTTTGACTTCCTGCAAAAACTCCGGTGCTGCGACACGGGAAAGGACTTCCTTTGCTGCCGCACAGGCAATCGGATTGCCGCCAAAGGTTGTACCATGAGAACCTGGTACAAAAACGTCCTTTGTCTTTTCACCGCACAGGCAGGCACCAATTGGCAAACCGCCGCCCAGTCCCTTTGCTGCTGTAACAACATCAGGCTGTAAACCGTAACCCTGATAGCAGAAGAAATCACCTGTTCTTGAAATACCGGTTTGTACTTCGTCAACCATCAGCAGAATATCCTTTTCCTGACAGAGTGACGCTATCGCTTTCACGAATTCCGGTTCCAGCGGCATCACGCCACCTTCACCCTGCACCAATTCGATGAACACTGCACATACGTCTTCTGTAATATGTGCTTTCAGGTCATCTGTATCATTTGCCTGTGCATGGGTAAATCCTTCTGTGAACGGAAAGAAATAGTTATGGAAAACGTCCTGACCTGTCGCAGCCAAAGTTGTGACGGTTCTTCCGTGAAAAGAATTAACCAGTGTCACAATCTTTTGGCGGCCGCCGCCATACTTGTCAAAGCTGTATTTTCTGGCAATTTTGATGGCGCATTCGTTGGCTTCTGCGCCGGAGTTGCAGAGAAACGCCTTTTCCATTGCGGACAGAGTACACAGTTTTTTTGCGACATCTGTCTGCAAGGGTGAATAATAAAGATTGGAAATATGCTGGAGCGTAGCTGCCTGTGTGCTTACCGCTTTTGTCCAGCCTTCATCGCAGTAACCTAAACAGTTGACGCCGATACCGCTGGTAAAATCAACATACTCTTTGCCGTCTACGTCCTTAGCAACAGCACCCTTTCCGCTGACCAATGCAACAGGAAATCTTCCGTAGGCATGCATCATATACTGTTGTTCATCATTTTTAATTGCTTCAAAAGACATCTGAAACACCTCTTTAATAGAACATCGTTCCGATACCTTCATCGGAGAACATCTCAATCAGAATAGAATGAGGGATACGGCCGTCTATGATATGCGCCCGTTTTACACCTCTGCGGACTGCCTCTACACAGCAGTCAATTTTCGGAATCATACCGCCGGAGATAATGCCTTCACGCTTGAGGGACGGTACTTCGCTGACATTTACCACAGGAATCAAGGTTGCCTCGTTATCTTTATCCCGCAACAAACCTCTGATATCCGTCATCAGAATCAGCTTGGCCGCCTTCATTTCAGAGGCAATACGCGCTGCTGCCAGATCGGCGTTGATATTATAAACGTCACCGTTATAGCCGCCTGCTACTGTAGAGATAATCGGCACATAACCATTCTTTGTCGCATTTTCAATCACTTCGGTGTGAATTTCGGTGATCTCGCCTACATAGCCCAGATCAATGCCTGAAGCTTTCTTCTCCGCCATGATCATTCTGCCGTCCAGACCGCACAGACCGATTGCTTTACCGCTGTGCTGCTCTAAAAGCTGTACCAGACTTTTGTTGACCTTGCCCGCCAGAACCATCTGCACGATGTCGATCGTTTCGGCATCGGTCACTCTTAGTCCGTTGACAAAACGGCTTTCCTTGCCGATTTTATTCAGCATTCCGCTGATTTCAGGACCGCCGCCATGTACCAGCACTACATTGATGCCGATAAGCTGCAGCAGCACAATATCACTCATAACCGCTTCTTTCAGTTCGGGGCTTATCATCGCATTTCCGCCGTATTTTACGACAATCGTTTTTCCTGCCCATTTCTGAATATACGGCAAAGCCTGTACCAATACATTTGCTCTGTCCTGATTGGAGATATTACGCATTTTCTTCACCTGGCTTTTTTATTGTTGCGGACGACTCAGGTTCTGTAGTCGCCGTTGATTTTAACGTATTCGTAGGTCAGATCACAGCCGTATGCTTCAGCTGTTCCCTCACCGTCATGCAGCGTAACCAGTATGGTGATTTCGTCCTCTGTCAATACCTTTTTAGCAATTTCTTCGGAGAAATCAATACCTGCGCCGTTGCGGCAGACATCTATCTGACCGGCTGCGGAAGCAAAGGCAACATTTACTTTGTGTACATCAACTTCGCAGCCTGCGTAGCCAATAGCACACAGCACTCTGCCCCAGTTGGCATCTGCGCCAAACATTGCTGCTTTCAGCAGGCTGGAACAGATAACGGACTTTGCAATGCCTTTTGCATCCTGTTCGGTTTTCGCACCGGTAACATGACAAATCAGAAGCTTTGTAGCACCTTCCCCATCTTTTGCCATCATCTTGGAAAGCGCTCTGCAAACAGCCGTCAGGGCCTCTAAGAAAAGGGTGTATGCTTCGCCTTCTTCTGTGATCTCATCATTTCCTGCCAGACCTGATGCCATGACGGACAGCATATCGTTGGTGGAAGTATCACCGTCAATGCTGATCATGTTGAAAGTTTGATCTGCTGCGGTTTTTACTGCTTTCTGAAGCATTTCTGCAGAAACGGCAGCATCTGTTGTGACAAAGCAAAGCATGGTTGCCATGTTCGGATGAATCATACCGCTGCCCTTTGAAATACCGCCGACAGTAACTTTCTTACCGTTGATGGTTGTTTCTACCGCCACTTCCTTTGCGATAGTGTCAGTCGTCATAATTGCTTCTGCTGCATTGGACGCACCATCTTCTGACAAT
>CADCQO010000098.1 GCA_902803585.1 uncultured Ruminococcus sp. | reverse complement strand
TTGTAGGCATCAAGTGCCCTTTGCAGTTCTTCCTGTTTTGCTTCGGTTTCTTCCTGTTCGTGCTGGAGCTTTTCATGATCACTCATCAGGGATTCTATCAGCTTTGTATTTTTTTCCGAAAGCTGGTTGATCGTATCCATATTTTTTTCCAGACGGCGTTTTTCTTCTTCTTCCTGCGTCTTTTTATCCTGCAAAGCCCTTTTTTCTTCCGCAAGTGCATCGGCTTGTTCCTGGATAGAGAGGATCAGTCTGTTATCATAAGAGGACATTACTTTGATAGCTTCAGCCTTGTCAATGAAATCAGAAAAGTTTTTGGCACCAAGAATAATTTCAAGTGCAGCTGTGTCACCTGCGGTATGGATAGCCCGCAGACGTACTCTGAGAAGTGCAAGGACATCTTCTATTTCGGCGGATTTGTCATCAACCTGTTTCTGCTTTTCTTTGATTTCAGTGTCCAGCGTGAGAATATGCTGACTGCTGGTTTTGATACGCCGGCTCAGATCAGCTATTTGCTGCTGCAAAGACTCGATTTCCTGTTTAGCGTTCTCGATTTCCTGTTCAGTCAGCTGAATTTTTTCTTCAATCTCTTCGTGTTTCTTTTGCAGTTCTTCCTGCTGATGGCTGTTTTCTTCTTCATCAAAGTCGGTTTCATTTTCTGTATCGTACTCTCCGCCATCTTCCGTGTCATCAGTATAGTTATCACCGTCAGTGTATTCTCCGACGTAATTATTTTCGTCTGTATATGTTTCATTATCATAGTAGTTTTCATCGCTGCCGTACTCGTCAGGAGTTCCTTCGTAGACATATTCGTTATCTTCCATTGCTTCATAGAAATCTGTATATTCGTCTTCATCAGCTCCTACCGGAACAGAAAAAGAGCCGATACAGACAGCTGTCAGGAAAACAGCCAACGTCCGGTAATGCTTATGTTCCAAAAACAGCCCCTCCTTCCTTGTTCAAATGACGGTTTACAGCAATAAAGCCTCCGAATAAGCCGACAGTGATACCGATACCTGACATACACAGCAGTGTCGGCAGCCACACATTTCCGAGCGGTATGGTTGCAGAGCGAAGCATATCAATGATGTCTGAAAGAGTGCCGCGCACCGGCTCATACAACGCAATCACGGCAACAGAAGCCAGTATGCCGGAAAATAATCCGATTGTCATAGATTCAATCACAAAGGGGATACGGATAAAGGCATTGGTAGCACCGACTGACTTCATGATGCTGATTTCAAAACGGCGGGTGTACATGGTCATTTTGATAGTGTTGGAGATAATGAACAAGGTGATAACCGCCAATATAAGAACAAGCCACATTCCGACAACGGTAACAAGATGGTTAAGATTTGTCAGCCTTTGGGCAACATCGCTTCTGTCACTTACGGTGTCCACCCCGTCCATTTTCATGATACTGTTGACGGTTGACTGATATTGGGAAAGGTCGCTGAGCTGTACCTTGTACTCATTGCCGAAAGGATTGCCTTCTCCCTGCATGGCTTCAAAAATGCTGTCACCAAGGGTTTCGCGATAGCTTTCCAGCACTTCCGTGCGGGAATGGAACTGGCAGCTTTGTATGTTCGGGATTTCAGAAAGTTTTGTGCCGAGCTGTACGGAATCGCTGTCGGAATAGTCAGGCTTGAGGTAAACGGTAATCAGGCTGTCGTCACCGACACTTTCAATAAGAGCCTTTACATTGAGAGAGAACAATGCGGCAGAACCTGTGATGATAAGACAGGATACGAGTACTGCCACAGAAGCAAGTGACATCATGTGGTTAGTGAAGATGTTTTTAAAGCCTTCTTTGAGAAGGTATCGGGCACTTGAAAGGTTCATGATAAAAATTCCTCCTTTTCGGCGGCATTATGTGCAGCAGAAACTGCTTTTTTGGGGAGGAAAGCATCAGCGGCGATTTTTCCGTCTGTGATGCGGATCACCCTTCCTCCGAAGGACTTGACCAGTTCATGCTCATGCGTCACGATGATGACGGTAGTGCCTTTTTTATGGACAGATGTCAGCAGTTTCATCATTTCGATGGAACGTTCAGGGTCGATATTGCCGGTGGGTTCATCAGCAATCAGCAGAGCAGGACGATTGACGAGTGCACGAGCCAGACTGACACGCTGCTGTTCACCGCCGGAAAGCTCATAAGGTCTGCATTTTTCCTTTCCTTCCAGACCCACCATACGCAAGACAGCAGGGACGCGGCGCTGAATGATGCTGTCAGAAGCACCCACGACTCGCAGGGCAAAGGCAACATTGTCGGATACCGTCATTTTATCAATCAGGCGGAAATCCTGAAAGACAATTCCCATTGTACGGCGCAGATAAGGAATCTGACTGCGGCGGATATTTCTCAGATCATGTCCGTTAACAACAATTTTACCGTTGGTTGCTTCTTCCTCCCGTATCAGCAGTTTTAAAAAGGTGCTTTTGCCCGCACCTGACGGACCTACTACAAAGACAAATTCGCCGTCAGCGATATCAAGCGTCAGATTCTTGATGGCTTGTGTGCCGTTGGCGTAAACTTTGGAAACATTTTCTAAATGTATCAATCCTTTTTTCTCCCTTCCTGATTGTTGTCGAGATGCCATACATACCAGCCTATTATAACGCATACAGTGAAAATCGTCAAATAGTAAAATTTTCTCAGAAAATGAGCCGGCATGAAATGAAACGGTCAAATTTCCTGTTAAGAAATGATTGACATTACCAACAAAAAAACTTATAATAAAGGCGTATGCTGTCCCTTCTGAAGAGACAGAAAAAAGTGTACTTCTGTACAATAATTTTAAACTTAGGTAAGGCAGGTAATGAATGATGAATAGTGATGCTATCCATGAGGGTGCCAAATGTGCACCTCAGCGTTCTTTGCTCAGAGCGTTGGGTATGACAGATGAAGAAATGACAAAGCCCATGGTCGGTATTGTCAGTTCCTATAATGAGATCGTTCCCGGTCACATGAATATTGATAAGATCGTAGAAGCCGTGAAAATGGGCGTAGCTATGGCGGGCGGCACACCGGTTGTTTTTCCGGCGATTGCTGTCTGTGATGGTATCGCTATGGGACATCAGGGCATGAAGTATTCTCTGGTAACTCGTGACCTGATCGCTGATTCCACCGAAGCAATGGCGCTGGCTCATGCTTTTGATGCGCTTGTTATGATTCCAAACTGTGACAAGAATGTTCCCGGTCTGCTGATGGCGGCAGCACGTCTGAATATTCCCACAATTTTTGTCAGCGGCGGCCCGATGCTGGCTGGCCGTGTCAATGGCTGTAAGACAAGTCTTTCCAGTATGTTTGAGGCAGTAGGTTCTTACAATTCCGGCAAAATTACTGCCGATGAACTGGACGAGTATGAGAACAAGGTCTGTCCGACCTGCGGTTCCTGCTCCGGTATGTACACTGCCAACTCCATGAACTGTCTGACAGAGGTGCTTGGCATGGCACTCAAGGGCAACGGCACCATTCCCGCAGTTTATTCCGAGAGAATCCGTCTGGCAAAACACGCCGGCATGAAAGTAATGGAACTGCTGGAGAAAAACATCAGACCCCGTGATATTATGACGGAGGACGCTTTCCGCAATGCCCTGACAATGGATATGGCACTTGGCTGCAGTACCAACAGTATGCTGCATCTTCCTGCTATTGCCCATGAATGCGGTATTGAACTGAATCTGGATATTGCCAATGATATCAGCTCCCATACTCCTAATTTGTGTCATCTGGCGCCTGCGGGAAGAACCTATATGGAAGATCTGAACGAAGCAGGCGGCATTTATGCCGTTATGAACGAGATCAATAAACTGGGTCTGCTGAAAACCGATCTTATCACCTGCACAGGCAAAACAATTGCCGAGAATATTGCAGGCTGCGTCAATAAGAATCCTGAAATTATCCGTCCGGTCGATAATCCTTACAGCAAAACAGGCGGTATTGCGGTACTCAGAGGTAATCTGGCACCGGATTCCTGCGTAGTAAAGCGTTCTGCTGTTGCACCTGAAATGCTCAAACATGAAGGTCCTGCAAAAGTATTTGACTGTGAAGAAGATGCAATGGAAGCAATCAACGGCGGCAAGATCAACGATGGTGATGTTGTTGTTATCCGTTATGAAGGTCCTAAGGGCGGCCCCGGTATGAGAGAAATGCTGAATCCCACCTCAGCCATCATGGGCAGAGGACAGGGAAGCACAGTAGCATTGATTACAGACGGACGTTTCTCCGGTGCTACAAGAGGAGCTTCTATCGGCCATGTCAGCCCCGAAGCCGCTGTCGGCGGCCCGATTGCCCTGATTGAAAACGGCGATATCATCGAAATCGACATCAACGCCAATACAATCAATGTCCGTCTGAGTGACGAGGAGCTTGCCGAAAGAAGAGCGAAGTGGCAGCCGAGAGAGCCGAAGATCACAACAGGCTATCTGGCAAGATATGCTTCTTTGGTTACCTCCGGCAACAGAGGCGCTGTTCTGGAAATCAAGAAATAAACGATTCACCGTGTGCAGAGCAGATTTATCCTGCTCTGCACAATGTATTTTCTGTGAGAAAGGGTGTTGAAGATGTTTGAACTGCCTGAAAAATTTGCTGATCTGAAAAAAACAATCGCAGCGACGATGCGTCCGATCAATATTCTGCGCTATACGCCAGCCGATACCAAGCCGTGGGAAAGTAAACTCGGTGGCTGCCCGTATCTGACGAAGAAAGAGGACTATCCGTCGGGCATCAACGGCGAGCCGATGATGTTTTTAGCGCAGATCAATCTGTCGGAAATGCCGCCGCTGCCGGATTTTCCCACAGAGGGATTGCTCCAATTTTACATTGAGAATAACGATTACTACGGCTATGATGAACCATGTAAGGTGGTTTACATTGAGAACTATCTCACAGATGAAAGTCAATTGCTGAAAGAAAATCCCTATCCGCCGGAGGAGGAAGATATGCTGCCCTATAAACGGGAGTGCCGTATTACCTTTGAAACGGATGCTATGCCGTTATCCGGCACGGATGAGAACTTTGATGAACTGTTCGGCCATATTGAGGACGAAGAAGAACGTGAAGAATTGTGGAATCTTCTGGCGATAGAAGGTTCCCGCATGGGCGGTTACCCTTACTT
>CADCQO010000097.1 GCA_902803585.1 uncultured Ruminococcus sp. | reverse complement strand
CTTTCGTCAAAACTTCTGCGGAAATAATCTGCAACGTCATTTTTTTCTCCTATAGCTGCAAAGACGATACCGACCTTATTTTCACCGTCAGCATCGGCAATTTTAGCCTGCCTTACGATCTGTACAGCCAGTTCGTTGTGTTTCATACCTGAACCGGAGAAAATCGGCAGTTTTTGTCCGCGAATCAGGGTCATAAGGGTATCAATGGTAGAAATACCCGTATTGATATAGTTTCTTGGATAGACACGGGAAACAGGGTTCATAGGCGTACCGTTGACATTTGCCCTTTTCATCGGATAGATTTCACCCAGACCATCAATAGGGTGGCCGGCACCGCTGAAAACACGTCCCAGCATTTCCGGCGAAAGCGGCAGTTCCATCGGTCTTGCTTTCAAACGGGTTTTCGTGTTGTCAAGAGAAATAGACTTTGTTCCCTCAAATACCTGAACGACAACACGTTTGCCTTCGATTTGCACGATTCTTCCATGGCGCACGGAACCATTTTCCAGACGGATATCAACCATTTCTTCAAAGGAGGCGTTCTCAACATTATCCAGAACGATAAGTGAGCCGTTAATTTCCTTTACGCCAACATAATCAAGAATCATTCACTTCACTTCCTTCATGAAAATAGCGGCGGACAGCGGCTGACCAGACAGCAGTAAGCCGCTTGTCCTCTGCTTGTTCGTATGGATATATACTTTTGTCCCGCACAAAAGCGCTCATCTGCACAGCAGGTCAGAAGCTGACCCCACAATCCGTTCTTATGCGGTAAGGGCTGCAAGTGCTGTGTCAATGTCAGATATAAGGTCATTGAACATTTCGGGTTTGTTGTTGGGAATATCATACTTCATCTTGGCAAGACGTTCAAACAGTCCCAGCTCCATGATACGGGAAATCGGAATGGCCAAAGCGATAATCTTTTTGGATTTGGCATAGAGATGCAGAATGGCTTTCATCATCAGTTTCTGCTTTTCCAGCGGCACAAAGGTATCGTCTGCATGGAAAGCATTCTGCTGGAGGAAACCGACACGGATTGCTTTTGCCGTTTCAATAACCAGTTTCTGGTCATCGGGCAGTACGTCAGAACCGATCAGCTTTACAATCTCCATCAAAGAACTTTCCTCGTGCAGGAGAGAAGTAATTCTGTTGCGATATTTGATAAAATCATCGCCTAAATTCTCGCGGAACCAGGGGTCGAGGTCGGTAAAATATTCGCTGTAACTGTTGATCCAGTTAATAGCGGGATAATGACGGGCATAGGCAAGTGCTTTATCCAATGCCCAGAAGCAGCGTGTAAACCGTTTGGTATTCTGGGTAACAGGTTCCGAAAAGTCAGAACCCTGAGGAGATACAGCGCCGATAATGGTTACTGAGCCTTCGCTCCCGCACAGTGTATGGACACGGCCGGCACGTTCATAAAATTCTGAAAGACGAGAGGGAAGGTAAGCCGGAAATCCTTCTTCTGCGGGCATTTCTTCCAGTCGACCGGAAATTTCTCTGAGGGCTTCTGCCCAACGGGAAGTAGAATCTGCCATGATAGCAACATGATAGCCCATATCACGGTAATATTCTGCCAGTGTCAGACCTGTGTAAATAGACGCTTCACGGGCGGCAACAGGCATATTGGAAGTGTTGGCAATCAGAACCGTTCTGTCGGTCATGGGACGGCCTGATTTCGGGTCAATCAATTCCGAAAATTCATCAAGTACCTGCCTCATCTCATTGCCGCGCTCACCGCAGCCGACATAAACGATAATATCTGCATCGCACCATTTTGCCAGCTGGTGCTGCGTCATGGTCTTGCCTGTGCCGAAACCGCCGGGGATAGCGGCTGTACCGCCCTTTGAGATAGGGAACATTGTATCAATAACACGCTGTCCGGTAATCAGCGGTACGGTAGCAGGCAGACGTTCCTGACAAGGTCTTGCACTGCGGATAGGCCATTTCTGGCAAAGTGTCAGGTTATGTTCCTGACCATTTTCGTCCTTTACAGTAACGATGGTGTCCATCAGTTTGTATTTGCCGTCAGCAGCCGCTTTTGTAACTGTACCGCTGACAGCGGGGGGAACCAGAAAGCGATGTTCAATAATCGCTGTTTCCGGACAGGTCGCATAGATCATGCCGGCGGTAAGGTTATCTCCCTTTTTGACTTTAATGGTAACATTCCATTCTTTTTCGAGGTCAAGAGCGGAAACCGCTGCGCCTCTGGTGATGAATGAACCGCTCATTGCCTCAATTGCCTTGAGGGGACGCTCAATACCATCAAAAATATTATCAATAATGCCCGGCCCGAGCAGTACGTTCATAGGTGCGCCTGTACCATAGATCGGGTCACCGGGCTTTAAACCTGTTGTTTCCTCATATACCTGAATCGTGGTATATTCTTCGTTGATACCGATGATCTCACCGACAAGACGGGATTCTCCCACATAGACCATTTCCATCATGGAAAAAGACCGTGTATTTCTGGCGGTAACAACAGGACCGTTGATTCCATAAATAACATCATTGGTTGTCATTGTTTCTTCCATCCCATCTGTTTTAAGATTCGGTCACTGTCAAACCGGAATGCTCATAGAACCATTCCCGCTGCTGTTCCAGTTTAGCATCGAGTGTTTCATCGGCGATCAGGCCAAGACTGTGGCTGTGTCCCCTCAGACCACCGATTCTGATGGTATCCGAAGCAAGTATCTCACAGTTTCTGCCGAAAGAATCTCTGATTTTCTTTTTATATTTCAAGTCGCATTCCCTGACATAAATCACAACGTCATCAGCCTGTAAAACACTGCTGATATTGGCAGCGTATTTTGCGAGCAGAGAAACATACTTATCTGTTGCTGTAAAGGCAAGAAGCTTTCGTTCTGCTTTGGCAAACACATCTTCCTCGATCTTCTGCCGTTGCACGAAAACACGCTTTTTTCCGGCAGCAATTGCGCGGGAGGTTTCGGCGGCGATACGGTTGTTGATGTCCGCCATTGTTTTCTGTATCATCACATAAGCATCACGCATACCTTCTTCTTCGGCAGCATTCAGCTCACGCTCCTTGAATTCCTCTGCTTCACTCTGCATTCTGCCGCGCTGTTCTTCAGCATATTTTTCTATTGCCTTGAGAAAATTGTCTGTTTTGCTGACTGTATCTGGCATATTTTCACCTCCGTCACCGCTTTATATCTTTACACCGATGGCTTCCCGTACATAACGGGTGATCGAATCCTTTGCGCGGCCGCTGCCGTGCCGGTCAGGAATTTCCACGATCAGGGGCTGTTTACGGTTAAGTTTAAGATCATAGACCAATTCGGGGCAAAGACTGACCAGACGTTCTGTCATAAGAATGACAGCAACGTCTTCACGGTTCATTGTCTCCATCAGTGCTTTGCGCACTTCTGCCTCTTCATGTACTACTACACCGTCGATCCCCGCCAGATGCATTCCCATCAGCGTATCCACATTGTCGCTGATCAAATAGAATTTCATAAGCGGTACACCCACCTTTACCGATCAGACCTTGCTGATAATGAGAATGGAAACAAGCAGACCATAAAGAGCAACACCTTCGCCAAGAGCAACGAAGATCAGCGCCTTACCGAATGCTTTAGGATCTTCACTGGTAGCACCGATTGCGGCAGGAGCAGCATTGCCAACAGCGATACCGCCGCCGATGCCGGAAATACCTGTTGCCAGAGCAGCGCCGATCATTGCCAGACCGAAAGCATTGCCGTCTTTTACGGCAGCGCCGGCAGCCTCAGCAGCACCTGCTGCGTCACCCTCTGCAAAAGCGGTAATAGCGGCAGTTACCAGACAAACCACGCTGACAGCGGCGAAAGCAGCCAACTGGGACAAAACGGCTCTTTTGCGTGTGTGCCTGCGGGATGTGACGCTCTTATAAGCGTACAGAACGGAACCTACCAGAAAAATTACGGGTACTGCCATCAAAATATACTCTAACATAACAAAATCCTCCATTTATCAATTTTTTCTTTCCGATCAACATTTTATCTTGCTTTTCTGGCAACGACCGGTGTAAAGGGACGGCCCTCACCGATATAGAAACGGCTGAATATCTCGTAATAATCCAGTCTGAGTACCTGAATAGCAACCAACAACGCTTCGAGTGCCATGACAATACCGTTGCCAATAATAACAATCAGCGTATAGCCTACCGCACCTCCGACCATTTGTGCCAGTGTAAACACAACCAGCATCATACCGGCATGAACCAGAATGTAGGCACCCACACGCAGGAATGACATTGTATTAGTAACATAGCTCAAACACATTTCAAACAGTTCAAAGAAACTTTGTACACAATATTCGCCCCAGCTTTGCGGCTGCCAGTTCTTTTTGCCTTCACACAGCCGTCCCAGCGGTTCTCTCAGGAACATCAGAATGAGCGGAACAACAATCAGACAGAGAATATAAGCGATGTTCATTATAGGGACATTCAGCATCATCTGACAAATCAGTCCTGCTACCAGCGATACATAGAATACAAATCCTGCAACGCCGTTAGCGCCGAAGAAAGCACTTTCGTAATCTCGTCGCTTAAGAGACGAAACAATATTGACAAGCATCGCAGCAGCAATAGTTACAATGCCGATAGCAACAGAACCGTAGATAATAAAGTTAATGCTTTTTGGTTCCATGACTTCGATCAATTTTCCATGTGTACCAAAAAGTTTCTGATGAACCGGTGTCAGTAATTCTTCAAAACCGAATACTGAACCGTAAAGGAATCCGAAGATCATACCCATAATGCCGCAGGGAATAAGGATTTTACCGATCTCCATTTTTTTCAATTTGTACATCAGAGCGCCAATAATTGCTACAACCAGTCCCTGTCCCACATCACCGAACATGATGCCGAAGAAGAGGGTATAGGTAAAGGCGACAAAAGCAGTAGGATCAATTTCATTATGACACGGCAGCCCATACATTTTTACATAAAACTCATATCGCTTGATGAATGGCGGGTTCTTGATAATGACAGGCGGTGTCTGGCTGCGTACATCTTTGGCATCACTCACAGAGTATTCGATACTCTTGATGGTGTCCAGTTTTTCTGTAAAGCTGCTTTCTTTGTCAGCGGGAATCCAGCCGACCAGAATGAAACTTTTGTGATAGCGGTAAGCATACCGCTTGATTTCATTGTAAGAATTCATTTCTTCCAGTTTGGTATAGACCGCCAGACACTCTTTTTTCTCTTTTTCCCAAAAGGCTCCGAGCCTTTGCTGTTCTTTCTGCAGATCCTCTTCTGCTTCCTGAAGCTGTGCCTGCAGGGATTTCAGATAGTCATCAGGCTTTCCCGCAATGGGCGGTACTTCAAGACGCTCAAAAAAGAGGGAGGAAAAAATACGGTCAATCTCATTTTTCTGTTCAGGAATGGTAAAATACGCACCCCAATAATGTGTATCATCGTTTGAGAAGGGGAAAAAGATAGCGTAGCGGTTTGAGGAATAGGCGGAGAGTTTTTCATAACTTTCTTTTGGCAGACGGCCGAAATTCGGCGTGATGTACTGGCAGTTGTGAATCTCCGTGAAATCGATGTCGCAGCCCGTAAAGTGTTCAACCTGTTCAATACTGCGGCGGCAATCATCAATTTGCTGTTCCAGCACCAACTTGCGGCTTAAAATAGACTCCATTTCTTTGACAAAACGGTTAACGTATGCCGGCAGTTCTTCATCTTTTTTCTGCGTTGGTGTTTCCTGTGAATAAGTCAGGGAAAAACCACCCAGTTCACAGGCGTTTTTAAGCTGCTGCATAGGTTGGGAATAAGGGTTCTTGTCATTCAGAGGCACGAAGTTCTTGGTGTCGGAATAAAACGACATCGCATCGTCAGGCTGAAAACAGCAGGAATCTCCGCAGAATTGGATGACCTCGTCCAGCTCCGGCATCATACCGATGATACTGATAGCTTTTACTGGTTTAACAGACAAAGTAACACCTCCTTGAATATTATCGTACGGGCAGTTTTTGTTTTTCTTCAGGAGAAAGCCCGTAGCGGGTCGCTTCTATCAGATTAATGATATTGCGCACCTCAATTTGCTTGAGGTAGATGTAAGAAATCATAACGATGATCGGATTAGGCGATAACCGCAGATGATGCTTACAATAGTTGTTGATCAGTGCATAAGAAATCTGCGTTTTGTCATAAAACTGCAGTTTGGATAAAGACTTGCCCAGATAGGTATCCCTTGCCAATTCGTAAACGTCTTTGATATCGTCAGCGGCACACAGACCGTCGATGCTTTTTGGGGACAGTTTTCCATAAGGAATGAGGAGGGATCGGACGGTTTGGGCGGTAAAATTGTGGTATTTTTTCAACCGCAGAATCCGTTCCAGATTTACAAAATCAAATACGGCATAGAACAGGTCACGCAGTTCCTTCTGCTCTGTTTTGTTGGGAAGCTTTTCGACAGCCTCGATCGCCATAGTGTAATTTTTGTTCTGCAGGGCGATTTCGATTTCTGCAATGTTAGCCTGCTGACCTTCTTTTGGCTGAAATGACAGCAGTACAGGATAGTACTTGGTGTGCCGTAAGGCATTCAGAAGATCGTCATAAGAACGGGCAGCGGCCAACTGCTTAAGACTGATGCTTGTAAAGCTGTCCAGCGACAAGGGAACCGATAAAGCAAATTCCTCCGACTTTCCGATATTCATCATGATAAGACAGTGAATGATCTGCTCGATGTCCAGCTTTGATGTCACAAAGTTGGTAACAGCAAGAGCATTGTCTGTGGTATAGCGGGAGAGTGACAGCACATCAGCATAAAGATCCTGACGCAGCAGAGGCTCCAGCTGTCCTCGATGAATTTCGCTTTCAATCAGTCCCGTCAGAACCTGAGAGTAGCAGGTACGGGTTTTGAGGTAAGCGGCGACTTCAGGAACAGTTTTGCACTCGACTAACTGCCGGTAATCCTCGTCTTTCAGACAACGCCCGTACATAGCACGGGATTTGGCAAGAACCGCATTACTCGATTTTGAAGGCATACAGTATTAACAGCTCCTTTCCCGATGACTATTCCGCTATGACACGTTCCACAATTTCATCTACCCAGCTGTCACAGTGCTGTGCATAGTCGCTTTCCATTTTCTGAATGATAGCACTGTTGCGTTTTTCTGCCTGCTGAAGGGTAGCATCAGCTCTTTTCTGGGCAGATTCCTGATTGATGGCGATGCGCTTTTTAGCTCTTTCAAGAAAATCATTTTTAATGCTTTCACGCTTTGCAATGATCTGGTTTTCATAATCGAGCTTGTTTTTCTGCGCCTGTTCCGTCATGTCACGGGCTTTTTTGTCCATTTCAACAATTCTGGCTATCATATCCTCCAAGGACATACACCTCCTTAATAAAAAAACGACAGCAACAGAACGGACAAACGCCTCCTGTTCTGTGCCGTCTTTCCAAGACACATTATACTCCATTTTTTTTGATTTTACAAGTGACAATTCCCCCATTATGTAGTTTATTTAACAATCATTGGAGTTTAGGAGGATTTCGTATGTGAACGGTAAGGAACGCTGCATGACAAACATCATTTTGGCCGTCAGATACTCAAATCTGACTTTCCGCAAAAAGCTGATAGATTTGCAAAATAGTTTGAATTGCTGTGATATTTTCATCAGAAAAACAAATACTATCACAGGGAGATGAGTGAGATGAAGAAATATATCTACTTATTTTTATCGACATTCATAATTGTAATGGTCATCGTCATGTCGGGTTATATGCTGAGCGGAGAAACGGCACAGGCAGATGTACTCATTCTGAAAGCCCGCAGTATGAATAATACGATTACTGCGGCAGGCAAGCTGCAGTATAAATCAGGTTTTGCCGTCAGAACTGTGCAGGCAGGCATTATCAACAATATGGCAGTCAAAAACGGAGATTATGTAAAACAGAATGATTTACTGTTCTCGTATTACAAAATAGACGATGCCTATACCGCTATGCTGTCACAATATACTGGTTCAAACAGTCCGGAAGCCCTGCTGGGAATATTGTCACAGTACGGCAGTACAGAGGATATTCTCAATGAAGCCAAAAAATATTGTGCTGTTGAAAACGTCTATGCCGCCGAAGAAGGAAAGGTAACAGATGTAAAGTATGGTGCAGATGACGTTGTCGAAAAAAATGATGTCATTCTCAAAATAGCAGATCAGCAGCAGGCAGAAGTCCCTGTGAATATTAACGAAAGTCATATTCATCAGATCAGTGTTGGTCAGAAGGCGGATATTGTTTTTAATGCTGTTCCGGACAAGCACTACACGGGTCGGGTCACTCATCTGGCAAGTGAAGCCGAAATCACTAACGGTGTTACCGGCAAAGAAACCACTGTTGAAGTAACTTTGACGGTAGAAGGGCATGATGATTTGCTGCGTGTCGGATACAGTGCAGTTTGTTCTATCATTACGTCCACCGATGAAAATGTACTGGTTGTTCCCTATGACGTAATACGAACAGATGACAGGGGAGATTACGTTCTTGTTGCAGATGATGGTTTTGTCAGGAGGGTACCGGTAAAAATCGGTACAGAGTATAAAGATGGTGCTGCCATTACAGAAGGTTTATCTGAAAATGATAATGTGATTGTCAACTATGATACGATGACCGAAGGACAAAAAGTAGCGATTCGCAATCGGACGGTGCAGACGAATGATTGATTTGTTTTATAACTCGATAAAGACTCTTTTTCGCAAAAAGACAAGAACATTTCTCACTCTGCTGGGCATTGTAGTAGGAGTTGCTTCGGTTATTCTGATTAACAATATCAGTCAATGCGGCAATAAAGCGCTTACCGATGAAATAGATGAATTGGGTATG
>CADCQO010000096.1 GCA_902803585.1 uncultured Ruminococcus sp. | reverse complement strand
TCTCGGTGGTCGCCGTATCATTAAAAAAAAAAACTCTGACTCTGAAAATGCCCAGTTCTTCGTCTACGATCTTGGTAACCTTGCCGATTTTGCCGATATTCATATCTGCGTTAGTCGGTGTTTTTGCAAACTTTGTCAGTTTTTTGGCGAGCGGTCGTGTCAGAATGATAGAAAGGAGCGTAACAGCAAAGAATACGATAACCTGTACCATGATATCCAAACCGCAGAAATGAAGAATCAGCGCTACAACACCGCCCAAACCTGCCCAGATGGACACAAGCTGAATCGGAGAGGTTGCCTCCAGCAGAACGGCAAAAACAATAACCAAAATCCATACCCATAGCATTGACATCAGATTCACCTCCTTAATCATAATGTTTGTGTTGACTTTATATGACAGCTTACTGCTTATTATACCCTTTTGCGGCGTCCGGAATGCTTTAGCGGACGATGATTGCCCTGCTTTTCCGCCTTCTGGATACTGTCATATTTTTCAAAGGAAATACCGTATTTTTTCTCCGCCTCCGTCAGCGGCTTCTGCGGTTTTGCACTGTGCGGAACACTGCTGTTTCTGGGGCGGATAAGACATTTTTTGTCAAAACCGATGAGATCTGTACGGTGTGCCGTCACCAGTGCCTCATATACAAGCTCATAGTTTTTCGGATTCTTGTACTGTATCAACGCCCTCTGCATCGCTTTCTCGTGAGGATTATGGGCTACATAAACCGGCTGCATCGTGCGGGGGTCTACGCCGGTATAATACATACAGGTAGAAATCGTTGAGGGTGTGGGATAGAAATCCTGCACCTGTTCAGGACTGCACCCGATATCCCGCAGATATTCCGCTAACGCAATCGCTTCTTTGAGTGTGGAACCGGGATGGGAAGACATCAGGTACGGTACAAGATATTGTTCCTTGCCCAGCGCTTTATTGATTTGTGCATACTTGCGGCAAAAAGCCTGATATACACTGTTGGCAGGCTTTCCTAACTTTGACAGTACTGCATCAGCAACGTGTTCGGGAGCAACTTTCAGCTGTCCGCTGATATGGTACTGACACATTTCCCGCAAGAAAGTATCGTCAGGATCCGCCATGATATAATCAAAACGGATACCTGAACGGATAAACACTTTTTTGACACCAGGCAAAGCCCTGAGTTTCCGCAGCAGACTCAGATAGTCCGTATGGTCTACTTTCAGGTTGGCGCAGGGCTTCGGAAACAGGCACTGTTTCTGCGGACAGACACCGTATTTGAGCTGCTTGTCACAAGCCGGACGGCGGAAATTGGCAGTAGGCCCGCCTACATCATGAATATATCCCTTGAAATCCGGATCTTTTATCATTTCCTGCGCTTCAGCGATGATGGATTCATGGCTTCTTGTCTGAATAATACGCCCCTGATGGAAAGTCAATGCACAGAAACTGCACCCGCCAAAACAGCCGCGATTGCTGATGAGGCTGAATTTAACTTCCTTGATGGCATCAATGCCGCCTTCTTTTTCATAGCAGGGGTGATAGGTACGCATATAGGGCAAAGCGTAGATACTGTCCATTTCTTCCTGCGACAAGGGTCTGGACATCGGATTCTGTATCACAAAACAGTTGTCATACGGTTCGCACAAGACCTTTCCTGAAAAGGGGTCAGTATTGGTATACTGCGTGTAAAAACTGCGGGCATACTGCAGCTTATCTTCTGACATTTCACGGTAGGACGGCAGCAGCAGATATTCACCCGAAAGATGATCCAGCGTTCTGGCTTTGTAAACTGTGCCGCTGACGAAAGTAATTTCGCTGACGGGAATACCACTGTCCAGTGCATCGGCAATCTCCACAATAGAATGTTCTCCCATGCCGAAGGAAAGAATATCCGCCTGTGCGTCTAACAGCACGGAACGCTTCAGGCAGTCGTCCCAGTAATCATAGTGTGCCATTCTGCGAAGACTTGCTTCAATGCCGCCGATGATAACCGGCTTATTCCGGTAGGTGCGCCGTATCAGGTTGCCATAGACAACCGTTGCATGGTCGGGACGTTTGCCCATGACACCGCCGGGCGTATAAAAATCCTTTGCCCTTCGTTTTTTGGAAACGGTATAGTGATTGACCATAGAGTCTATATTGCCCGCACATACCAAAAAGCCAAGTCTTGGTTCACCAAAAACATTGATGCTGTTTTCATCTTTCCAGTCGGGCTGTGCGATAATGCCGACACGATACCCTGCTGCTTCCAGTA
The DNA here is from genome assembly GCA_902803585.1 of uncultured Ruminococcus sp. Lineage (GTDB taxonomy): Bacteria > Bacillota > Clostridia > Oscillospirales > Acutalibacteraceae > UBA1213. Next base: position 597 of record CADCQO010000096.1, on the reverse strand, counting down.
CACGGCTGATAATAGCGGGGCCGAAAGACGGATGATCAACATAGGCATCACCGATCACAAAGGCAAAATCAACGCTATCCCACCCTCGTTTCTGCATATCTTCTCTGGTAATGGGTAAAAAATCTTTCATGCTGTGTTCTCTCTCTGTCCGTTATTTCAGCAGTGCTGCTTCCCACTCTGCCGGACGAAATCCGACAAGCACCGCTTTCTCTGTAACCAAAAGCGGACGTCTGACAAGCATACCGTCCGAAGCCAGCAATTGAAGCTGCTCTTCCTCTGTCATAGCCGGCAGCTTTTCTTTAAGCTGCAATTCCTTATAAAGCAGACCGCTGGTATTGAAAAAGCGTTTCAGCGGCAGACGGCTCTGTGCTGTCCATGCTTTCAATTCATCATAGGTGGGATTTTCTTCCCTGATAGGGCGGTCGGTATAGGAAAGCTCATGCTCGTCTAACCATTTTTTAGCTTTCTGGCAGGTAGTGCACTTTTGATATTGCAGAAATAACATCGGACTTTCCGTTACTGAAAACTTATAAAAAGTTATAAAAACAACTTTTATGTTCCATTCCTTGTTCCTCGTGTCCATTTTCGACATTCAAT
>CADCQO010000095.1 GCA_902803585.1 uncultured Ruminococcus sp. | reverse complement strand
GCGACTGCGGCGGCTATAACCTACATTTTGCTGTCGGCAGCGGCTGGCTGACAGCCTTCCCCGACTATCACTGAAAGTATGAGGAAAATATTATGATACGTTTAAAAGACCTTTCTCTGCCGCTCGGCTATGACGAAACGACCCTTCGCAAAGCGGCAGCCAGACAACTGAATATCCGTCAGACCGATATCCGCACCATCTCCCTCTACAAACGGAGCGTTGATGCCCGCAAAAAAGACCGTATCCACTTTTTGGCGACAGCTGACATCGTTCTGCACACCGGCGAAACAGCAGCCGTCAAAGGCTGCCGCAGTGCGGAGATCATCAAAGAATACCGCTATTCCCTGCCCGTCTGCAAAAAACTGCCTCAACGCCCTGTGATTATCGGCAGCGGCTCCTGCGGGCTGTTTGCCGCTCTGATTCTGGCGCAGGCGGGGCAGGAACCCGTCATTATCGAACGAGGACGGGACGTTGACCGCAGAACCGCCGATGTAGATGCTTTCCGCCGGACAGGTCTGCTCGACACCGCTTCCAATATCCAGTTCGGTGAGGGCGGTGCAGGTACTTTTTCGGACGGCAAGCTCAATACCGGCACAAAAGACAGCCGTATCCGCAAGGTACTGTCAGAATTTGCCGCTCACGGTGCTCCGCAGGAAATCCTTTATCTTGCCAAACCGCACATCGGCACAGACCGTCTGCGTACAACTGTCCGCAATATACGCCGGACAATTGAATCTCTCGGCGGCACTTACTATTTTGAAACAAAACTTGTCGGTCTGAAAACCGCTGACGGCAGAGTGACCGGTGTCATACTGGAGCATAACGGCACACAAACCGCGATAGATACCGGTCATGTCGTGCTTGCCATCGGTCACAGCGCCAGAGATACCTTTGAAATGCTGCACCGCAAAGGCATTATGATGGAACAAAAGCCCTTTGCTATGGGGGTACGCATCGAGCATTTGCAGGAAAACATCAACCGCAGTCAGTACGGCACATTCTGCCACCACCCGCAGTTAGGCGCAGCCGATTATAAACTGGCTGTACACCTCAGCAGCGGCAGGGGCGTTTATACCTTCTGTATGTGTCCGGGGGGAACAGTTGTCGCAGCCGCCAGCGAAGAAAACCGTCTTGTCACCAACGGCATGAGCGAGTTTGCCCGTGACGGACGAAACGCCAACGCCGCACTGCTGGTAGGCGTTAACACGGCTGATTTCGGGAGCGAGGATATTTTCGCCGGCATCGCCCTTCAGCGCCGGCTGGAAGAACAGGCGTTCAAAACAGGCGGCGGACGCTATCGTGCGCCTGTACAGCGGGTGGGGGATTTTCTGAACCGTCAGCCGTCAGCCGCCCTCGGAGAAGTTCTGCCGAGCTATACAGCCGGTTATACGCTGACCGCTCTGGACAAATGCCTGCCCTCCTGGATCACCGATTCTCTGCGGGAAGGCATTCAGCGTATGGATCAGCGGCTTCACGGTTTCGCCCATCCGGACGCTGTCCTCACAGCAGTAGAAAGCCGCAGTTCCTCACCTGTCCGCATTGTGCGTGACGAAACCATGCAGTCAGTCAGCCTGAAAGGGTTTTATCCTGCCGGTGAAGGCGCAGGATATGCCGGCGGCATCACTTCGGCTGCAGTAGACGGCATCAAAACAGCCGAAATGATTCTCTCATAACAGCGCGCCACAGTTTTTCAGCGACAGATAAACCCCTTCGGAGAAGGATAAAACCTCTCCGGAGGGGTGTTTTTGTCAGTAGCTGATATTCAGGATACAGCCGGACGAGCTGACAGAATAGGAAATGCTGCCCTGAATGTAACCGATGCTGAAAATACGCTGGTTGTCGATCAGGTCGGTTTTCGCCTGTTCGAGAATTTCCTCTGAGGAAAACTTGACAGTCAATGCACTGTCTGCCGCCATCTTATCTGCTGCCATCTGAATATAGGCAAAGTCGTATTCCTCAAAATACAGGTCATTGTACACATAGAAATTGTACTTCGTACCGCTGCATACCGGTGCAGGAAGGTCATCGTCTTTGGTATGTGTGCGGGCAAGGTCGGTATCGGTAATCAGGAAATATTCATAGGTGCGTGTCTGTGTGCCGTCCTTTTTGACAGGATCGTCCCATGTCACATCGATATAATAATACTCATCGTCCAGACACACAAAATTCCACTGGTGTGCGTCTGATTCTGCAAACCGTACACCGTTGATCCGTCCGCATTCGATGCCAAGACGCTGCATCACCAGCTGGAACGCCGCCGCATAGCCTGAACAGACTGCTTTCTGCTCCACCAGACAGCCATAAACCGTTGCAGCGTGTAAAGTGCCGTCCTCTGTCCCTTCATTGATCGCTGTCAGAGCCGCCATATCATAGACAGTATTGTCAATGATATAGTCATGCACATACTTTACTTTATGATAAAGATCTTTTTCCTGTGCAGCACCCGCTGTAATTTTCTTTACGGTCTGTTCCAGCGATTCTCTGGCTTTTTTGATGACTGCCGCATCATCGCTGAACAGTGACGGCTCTACCAGAATTTTTGTATAATCGCCCCGTGTACTGGTGGTATAGGTATAGTTCCGTCCCAGCCAGAAATATTCGGGGTGGTCATACAGCACTGCATAATATGCCGCCTTGAAAACATCATTTGACAGATCTTCAAACTCGAAGGTAAGGTCGCCGTTTTCTATGCGGGACACGATGCGTCTGTAAAGCTCCTGTTCCTCATCGTTCAGCGTATTTCTGACAGAGGTAGGATAATAAACAAACTTTTTTTCCAGCTCGTCCAGACGGCTTGCATTGTCCAGACTGTTTTCAGAAAACTCACTAAAATCAGAATAGGAGCTATTGCCAAAAAGACTGCTCCCCTGCGGACGGCTTGCAGAGGAATTTCCGAAGGAAAAATCAAACGAAATGCTGCAGCCGCCTGTCAGCAGCACACTGCACAGACAAAGACCCGCCAAAAGAATATTTTTGCATTTTTTCATCTCAAAACCTCCTGATGATAACAGAAAGAACGGAGCAAGACAACAAGCTCCGTTCCGGTTAAGCATCAAATCAGGCTGCGCCCGTCACAATAACGGCAAAGCAGCATATCACCGCCCAGAGGACGGAACAGCTTCGGCAGATACTCCTCCGTATAGCTGATGCAGTTAGGGTTGGAACAGCGGATATGGTGCGTGTCAGCCTGTCGGGGCATCGGCTTTCTGTCGGCATTTTCGAGCATTTTGGTAATCAGCGCCATTCTGGCATACATTCCGTAAACCGTCTGGATAAAGTATTTTGCACGGCTGTCGTAATCTACTTCTTCAGCGATTTCGTCTACTCTCGGCAGAGGATGCAGAATCTTCATGTCCGCCTTTGCCGCTTTGAGCTTTTCCTTATCCAGCACAAAAACGCCCTTCTGCTTCTCATAATCCTCATAGCTTCTGAAACGTTCCCGCTGGATTCTCGTCATATACAGCACATCAAGCATCGGAATGGCTTCGATCAGACTTCTGACTTCCGTATAACGGCAGCCCGAAGCATTCATAACATCTTTGATATACTGCGGAACACCCAGTTCAGGGGTAGAGATCAGCACAAAGCGGTTACCCTTGAAATGCGACATTGTTTTAATCAGCGAATGCACGGTTCTGCCGTTTTTAAGGTCGCCGCAAAGACCGATGCACATATTATCCAGTGTACCCTTCTCGTTGTAGAGTGTGACAACATCGGTCAGTGTCTGTGTCGGGTGCAGATGACCGCCGTCACCGGCATTGATGACAGGCGCGGCGGAATAAAGAGATGCCGCCTTTGCCGTTCCCTCCATCGAGTGACGGATAGCGATAATATCGGCATATCCTCCGACAACGGTAATGGTATCCTTCAGACTTTCGCCCTTTGAAACAGAGGAATTCTGCGGATTATCAAAGCCTATGACAGTACCTCCCAGACGAAGCATAGCAGTCTTGAAAGACATCTGTGTTCTGGTAGACGGCTCATAGAACAGTGTTGCCAGAATTTTTCCCCTGCATACCTCCGAAAAGGCTTCCGGCTCGTCCTTGATGCGGTTGGCCAGTTCAATAATACCCATCAGTTCTTCTGTTGTCAGGCTCTCCAGATCAATCAGATGTTTCACAGAAAGCGGTTTTCCTTCGTTCACACTTACATTTTTCATTTCCCTTCCGTCCTTTCTTCCTTAGCACAATTTTCCGTTCCCGATCCGTCAGCCCTGCTGCACCGTCTGAATCCGGTGAGCCTGCAGCCGCTGTTTTCTCAGTTTCCGTTCTTACTGACAGCCGCCGGCTGATTTCTGGTTATACAAAGAGCCTGTCGTGACACGGCAGGCTCTTGAAAATCACTTATTGCTGAAAATCTTCATGATGTCCATGTAGGAATCATCGGAATCGCCATTCTTCGGTGCAGAAGGCATACCCTGTGACTGCATCGGGCCTCTGGTAGCAGCATTAGGATACATCGGCGCATTCTGTGACGGCTCCTCTGCAGGTGCAGCAGGACGGCCGTAAGAAGGCTGCTGATACATTGACTGCTGACTTCTTCCCTGCGGTTTCATCGGCGGCATACCATAACGGGAATCTGCCTTCGGTGCAGAAGGTGTGCCGTACTGGAAGGGAGATTTTCTCTCGTCCTTCTTGGGCATGATAACCGGCGGAATATAATTGTCCGTGGTCGGGAAACCGGTAGCGATAACGATAACGCTCAGGGTATCCTCCATTTCCTCGTCCAGTGCAGCACCCCAGATAATAACAGCGTTTTCATCTGCCTGCTCGGAGATCATGGTAGAAGCATCCTGAATTTCGTCCAGACCGATATCGGGAGAAGCCTTGATATTAACGATCAGACCCTTTGCGCCCTGAATAGAAGTACCAAGCAGCGGGCTGGAAATTGCATTCTGTGCTGCCAACTTTGCCTTGTCCTTACCGGAAGCCACGCCGACACCCATCAGCGCATAGCCGGCATCTTTCATAACAGAAGTAACGTCTGCAAAGTCAAGATTGACCAGTCCGGGAATAACGATCAGGTCTGTAATACTCTGAACGCCCTGACGGAGTACATCATCAGCCGCAAAGAAAGCGTTCTGGAGGGTAATTTTTTCCTCGCTGATATGTTTCAGTCTTTCGTTGGGGATAACGATAAGGGAATCCACGTTTTCTCTCAGACGCTGGATACCGCTCTCAGCCTGCTCCATACGGCGTTTGCCCTCGAAAAGGAAAGGTGTTGTAACGATACCTACTGTCAGAATACCCATTTGTTTAGCAATTTCTGCCACGATCGGAGCTGCGCCTGTACCGGTGCCGCCGCCCATACCGGCAGTAATAAATACCATATCGGTATCCTTCAGCAGCTCGGAAATAACCTCTCTGCTCTCCTCAGCAGCTTTTTCACCGACTTCGGGCTTGGAACCTGCGCCCTTACCGTGTGTGATTTTTTCTCCGATCTGCACCCTCTGTGATGCCTTGGAACGGTTCAGTGCCTGCTTGTCGGTATTGACAGAAATAAACTCTACACCTGTAACGTACTCTACCATTCGGTCGATAGCATTTCCGCCGCCGCCGCCGACACCGACGACCTTAATATTTACTACATTCTCCATCTCATTTTCAAACTCGTAAGGCATTGTTTTACTCCCTTTCAATATTAACATCTGACAGAACTTCCCTATGTTCTCTCCTCAATCTGACATTGTCACTATTTAAGATAAATACAGCTATATTTAATTTACCACTTTTTGCAATAAAATTCAATATGCTATTTAACATTTTCAACAGATTTATCATTCTTACAGTATATTCCGGCTTTACAGCGGGGGTTTTTTGTGGATAATGACAAATAACATCTGTAATGTCCTTCACCTTTGTTGATGATATACTCACCCACCTGTAGATGTGGGGGCTTCTCGCTCAAGTATGGTAATTCGTGCATGGAAAAATGCAGACCGATAAAACTTTCAAGTTCTTGGGGGACTTCTTGCCCATTCAGGTTAAATCATCACCTGTGCCGTTGTCGTCTGTACTGCCGCTGTTTTCTGTACCGTTGTCATCTGTATCCGTGTCATCGGAGCCTGTATCGTCATCTGAACCGGTGCTGTCAGTATCCGCGTCACCGTCAGAATTGGTGTCATCGCCATCGGTACTGCCGTCCTCATCCTCGCCGGAGCTTGTGTCGTCACTGATATCGGTGTTTTCGTCACTAATATCGGTGTTCTCATCACTGGTATCGGTATTTTCATCACTGATATCGGTGTTTTCATCAGCAGCACTGCTTTCTGAAGGAACTTCAGCCGTTTCTGAGGATACTGCGGAAGATTCTGACGGCGGCTGCGAGGTACGGGAAGACTGCTGGGAGGGTTTTGATGACTGACCGGAAACAGCCGAAGAACTTTCGGGTTTACTGGTCTGCGGCTTGCGGGAAGTTTCCGGCTGCTGAGAAGGCTGTGCGGAAGATTCCTGCTTTACGGGTTTACGGGAATTGAAATAGGACTTGCCGCCTTCTACTGCGCTGAGCGATACGTCCAGCGTGCCGGTATCACCTTCCGGCACATCTTTTTTCATGATTTTGTGGGCAGTCATCATTTTGTAGCTGATACTTTCAGGGCTGCCCAGAATAATGTGAAAGCCTTCCTTTGTTTCTACGGAGATGCCGGCAAGGCTTGTAATATCAATCACTTTCAGTTCACCGATCTTGTATTCCTGAGCAGCTGTCAGAATTTCCTCCAGATAGCCTTCTACATTATCGTCCTGATATTTTACAGAGGCGGACAGTGCCGGTTCCGCCAGCTTAGCCCCCATGATGATGGGAACATCTGCCTGCTTTTTGTTGGAAATATCAATAATTTTTCCGCTCTCGCTGAGGAGGACATAGCTTCCGCTGCTTTCAATGACGTAAGAAGGAACAGCCTCCTGCACGCTGATCACAATTCTGTTGAAGAGCTTCTTTTCGATGCGGACAGACTCTATGTAGGGGAAATCCTTCCAGATCTTCTGTTCACCTGTGGAAGTATTGCAAAGGAAGAAATTTTCTCCCTCCTGTATCATAGATGCCTCGATAATCTTTGCGCTGTCGTAGCGGGTTTCCCCCTCCACGCTGATACTCTCGATTTTGAAAAATACCGTCAGCGACAGCAGCACCCCTATGGAAATAATCGCCAGCAGGGTCACGCCGTAGAACAATATCCGCTTAAGCCGGCGTTTGTACGGGCTGATAGGTGCTTTGGCAGGCGGCAGGGGTGTGGAATAGTGCAGGGCGCTTTCCCTCGGTCTTTTTTTTCTCAGCACATCTTCTGCACCGCTGTCAAATCCATCCTGTGAGCTGTAACGGTCGCCGTAATCCGTATTGCCTTCCAGAATGATTTCATTCTTTTTTCGTTTTCTTTTCCCCTTGGTATTCACACGCTGCTGACCCGACTTCAGGGGAGATGAAGCGTTCTGTGAACGTCTTCTGCCGGACGGTGTCGGTTGCTGTGTACCGTCCCTCTGACGGGGTGAACCGGTTGTTTTTTTACCCATAATCTTTTCCCCTTATACAATTGTCCTTTTGCGGGACACATCCTTATGCCTTTTTGCTTTTTTCGGAAGCCAGCACTTCGATAATAACCGAATAGATACGTTTGGCAGCGTCTGCAATCGCCATGCGCTTCGCATTTTCAGCATATTCCGCCAGACGCTTCGGATCAGAGGCGAGCTTGTCGATCTCTTCTGTCAGTTTTTCCGGCGTAAGGTCTTTTTCCTCGATCATAACGGCAGCGTTCTGGTTCACCAGCGACATCGCATTATGGAACTGATGATTTTCTGCTACATTCGGTGACGGAATCAGAATAGAGGGCTTGCCCTTGACCTGAATTTCACTCAGTGTAATAGCGCCTGCTCTTGCGATGACCACATCAGCCGCCGCCAGACATACGGGCATATCGTTGATATACTCACGGATATCAAGGTTCTTTGCATTGTTCAGGTCAGCACCCTTTTCTTCCAGAAGCTGCGGAAACCATTTGCCATACTGACCGTAAGCATGAATATGCTGATAGCGTCCGTCCTTTGCACTTCTTGCAATGACATCGGCAAGGGATTCGTTGATTCTTCTTGCTCCCAGACTGCCGCCGAAAGACAGGATCACAGGACGCTGGTCCAGTCCTAACTGCTGACGGGCCGCCTGCTTTTCCTGCACGAGAATTTCTCCTCTTACAGGATTGCCCGTATCCACAAAGCGGCACTTTCCCTTGAAATGTGCGCGGGCATCGGGCATGGCAAGCATAACGCGGGAAGCGTGTCTGGAAAGCATCTTATTGGTAACGCCCGGATACGCATTCTGCTCGTGAATAAGGGTAGGAATGCCCATTTTGGCGGCTGTTCTCAGCACGGGGCCGCTGACGTAGCCGCCCGTACCGATACAGATATCCGGCTGGAATTCTTCTATGATTTTTCTGGCTTCCCTGCTGGCGGAAATCGCCTTTTTGATGGTCACGATATTCTCTTTCAGTGCGCTGAAAGAAATCTTGCGGCGGAAGCCCTGCACCGTGATACCTCTGAACGGAAAGCCCGCCTGCGGTACAAGACGCTCTTCCATGCCGCCTGCTGCGCCGATATAGAGAATTTCTGCATCAGGCTGACGCTCCTTGACATAACCGGCAATTGCCAAAGCAGGATTGATATGTCCCGCTGTACCGCCTCCGGCAAATAAAATTTTCATTGCAACACACACTCCTATGCTTTTTCAAGATTCGATGTGCGGGAGATAGATAGTATAATACCCATCTGTGCCAGCAGCATGATGAGGGACGAACCGCCGAAACTGAAGAACGGCAGACTGATACCGGTATTCGGCAGCCAGTCGGTAATAACCATAATGTTGAGGATCACCTGCAGACCGATCTGTGCAGAAAGACCGATGCCGAGCAGAGAGCCGAATTTGTCCTGCGCCCGCATAGAAATGGTGATGCCTCTCCAGACCAGCAGCGCAAACAGGCACAAAATGATGGCCGCACCGATAAAGCCCAGTTCCTCACATACGACAGCAAACACAAAGTCGTTCTGTGCTTCCGGAATATAGAGATATTTCTGTCTGGACTGACCCAGTCCCAGACCCCAGAACCCGCCTGAACCGATCGCATAAAGGGAGTTGCGGGTCTGATAAGTGTCGTTCCATACCTGATCGGTGGTGTAGGTCAGCGCCTGTCCCCAGCCTGCCAGACGGGTCATGGCATAACCGAGCTTGCCCGTGACCGCCAGACCGATGACCACCACGCCTATCGCGCCAAAGGCGATAATAAAGTACCGCAGTTTTGCACCGCTGATAAACATCATCAGCATAATCAGTGCGCCGATAATAACGATACCGGAGTAGTGCGGTTCCATAATCAGCAGGACACCCATCACTCCCATGATGATAATAGCAGGCAGAACGCCGTATTTGAAGGTGTCCATTTGCTTGAAGTGTACCGAGCCCCAGTGCGCCAGATAAAGGATAACGGCGAGTTTGGCAATCTCAGAAGCCTGTATGGTGAACAAACCGAGATTGATCCATCTTCTTACGCCGTTGCTTGGTACGACAAGTACATACCCCAGCGCACCGACTGCGATAATCAGCAGGATCAGTGCAAATTTGTGCAGATGGTGATAGTCGAAGTAGGACAAAAACACCATTGCTGCCAGGCCCATGATGGCAAAAATGCCCTGTCTGCGGAGATATTCAAGGCTGTCGCCTGTTTCCTCGTATGAGGACGGATAACTTGCCGAGAACATCATAATCATTCCAATAATCAGCAGCGCCAGCACCAAAAACAGAAAAGTCATGTCCATACCGCGCCGTACAGAAAACCATTTGAGCTTTTTCCTTACTCTTTTCAGCATGGTTGTCTTTTCGGCAGACTTTCCGGCCGCTCTTCCGGGCAGCTGCGGCTGCGGCAGCTTTCTTGCCGGCGAACCGTCCATTCTCATTCCTTCCTCACTTCCTTTTCCCATGTTGAATTCCCTGAAAGCCTGAAAACTGCGGTCAGACTTCTGACGGCCGCAGGCGAGCCTCACACTGTAAAGCTCGGTATGCGGTAGTTGCCGTATACTACCATGATAAAGGCAAGCGCACCGCAGATAATGGTAAACACACTGAACATCACCACGATTTTGACTTCTGACCAGCCGCACATCTCAAAGTGGTGGTGTATCGGACTCATTTTGAAAAGACGCTTTCCCTTTGTTGCCTTGAAGTAAAGCACCTGCAGAATAACGGAGAACATCTCGCAGATGTAAATGAGGGAAATCAGTATGAGCATGATCGGCATATCCATAGCAAACGCCAGCGCACACACATAACCGCCCAGATACAGAGAGCCTGTATCGCCCATAAATACCTTTGCCGGATGGAAATTCCACAGCAGGAATCCCAGACAGCCCCCTGCCAGCGCAGCCGACACAATGGACACACCCATTCTGCTGACATAGCTGGCAATCAGCATAAAGAAGATAGACATGAAGAAGGTAACAGAACCGTGCAGACCGTCAATGCCGTCTGTCAGGTTTGCCGCATTGACAACGCCCACAATCAGGATCGCTGAGAGAGGATAGTAGAAAATGCCGATATCCAGCATACCGTAAAAAGGAATAAACGTTTCTGTCTTGCCGCCGAACAGTGCAATTGTCAGCAGATAAGCAATTGCGACAACAAACTGCAGCACCAGCTTCTGTATGACCGTCAGTCCGAGGTTGCGCTTTTTGACAGCTTTGATATAATCGTCAATAAAACCGATTGCACCAAAAGCTGTTGCCATGAACATACCGGCAAAAATCTTTGCTGTCATGAGGTCTGTTTCCTTTGTGCCGAAAGCGTGATACAGAAGGACACAGCTTACGCCGGCCACAAGACTGCCGATAATGAACATAAAGCCGCCCATGATGGGAGTACCCTGCTTGCTGTCGTGCCATTTGGGGCCTTCATCACGGATTGTCTGCCCGAAATGGATCTTGTGCAAAAAAGGTATCAGCCATATACCCAACAAACCAGCTATCGCAAAAGCCGCCGCCGCCGCTATTACTGTCCACAATCCTGTCATAATTTCATTTCCACCTTTCAAGTGCCTTACAATCTCCGTTTTCCATTCCGTCCCTTTTATTCAGAAAAATCACTACATGATACTGTTGTCCTGATTGAAAGTAACCGTGACAACCGTATACGGTTCCACCTCCGTATTGGGTGCAATATCCTGCTTCTTCGCATAGCTTCTGCCCTCTGAGGACAGCGAGCCTTTGATGCTGATATTCAGGTTGTATGCCGCCGCCGCTGCATTCACTTCGGTCAGTGTCATATTCGAGAAGTCCGGCACTTTGACCTTCTGAACAACCGTTTCACTCTCGGTATAGAGTATCACGGTTCCGTCCTTCGGCACTGTCGTATAAGCATCGGGATTCTGTGCGACAACGGTCTTTCCCTTGCCCATGATAACAGGCTTGAGCTTGTCATTGACAACCATCGTCTGTGCATCAGATACCTGCATGCCGACATAAGCGCCTGCCGTTGTATCAAGATTGCCCAGCTCTGTCTGTGAGTAGACTTTTTCAATACCGAGATACGGCAGTACTTCGCTGAGAATATTGCGGAAACACGGGCCTGCTACCGCAGAACCATAGTAGTTAATATCGGGGTCAGGTGTATCAAAGTAACAGATCAGTGCAATTTCCGGATCATCTGCCGGTGCAAAGCCGCAGAACGAACCGACATAG
>CADCQO010000094.1 GCA_902803585.1 uncultured Ruminococcus sp. | reverse complement strand
GGTTCGGAAGTGGGAAAGTAGAAAAATATCCATTCACAAGGAAATTGTAAAAATCTGAAAAGCGGCTTGAAATCGGCACTTTTTGCCCGTTGTTCAGTCACATTTCGTCATCAATACCACACACTCGACATGGGGAGTGCGGGGAAACATATCTACAGGAGCAGCTTTGGATACTACATATCCATATACTGAAAAGAGCTTGATATCTCTGGATAATGTAGCAGGATCACATGATACATAGACCAGTCTTTTAGGACGCATTTCGCTGATGGTACGAATCAGCCCACTATCACAGCCTTTTCTTGGCGGATCAAGTATAATACAATCCGGACAAATATTACGCGTTTGCAGGTCAACCGCGGCCGCAGCCGCATCTGCACAAATAAATTCTGCATTACTGATCTGATTATCCCACGCATTTCGTTTAGCATCCTCTATTGCTTGAGGAACAATCTCAATTCCTATCAGTTTCTTTACTTTGTTTGCCATCGTCAGTCCAATAGTACCTGTGCCGCAATACATATCTACCAATATTTCATCAGGTTTTAAATCAGCAAATTCAGCTGCTAATGTATAAAGCTTTTCTGCTTGTGTACGGTTAACCTGATAAAAAGCAAGAGGAGAAATCCGAAATGAAAGTCCGCATAATTCATCGGTAATGTATCCGGAGCCATACAATGTATGACAAACTTTTCCAACGATAACATTCGTCTTTTCGGTATTGACATTGAGAACAACCGTTTTCAGACAAGGAAGCTGTTCTACTAACATTTTCACAAGTTGTGTATCTTTTTTCAGAACAGGTGCATTTGCCACCACACAAACCATCAGCTGATTGGTTTTTTCGGCATAGCGCAGATAAAGATGACGCAAAATACCTGTATGTGTAGTTTCATCGTAACATGAAATATGAAACTGATTGGCCCATGACAAAAACAGTCGGATTGCCTCATCAAAAACGGCTGACTGCAGGTAACAGCTGTTCAGCGGAATGACACGATGGCTTCTTGGTGCAAAAAATCCGACACAAACTTTTCCTTCTTTGTCAACAGTAATAGGCAACTGCGCTTTATTTCGGTAGTGGTCACAAGAATCTGACCTGACAATGGGTGACAAAAATTCTGCATTGATTCCGCCTATGCGTGTGAGTGCATCCTGTACTCGCTTTCGTTTAAAAACAAGTTCGGAATCATAGCTGATATGGCGGAATGTACAGCCGCCGCATTTTTCAAAAACCGGACAATCAACGTCTATTCTGTGATCCGAAGAATCCAGTATTGTTTCAATTTTTCCGTAAGCATAGTGTTTGTTGATTTTGAGAATTTTTACAGCTGCTTTGTCTCCTACAGCCGCATTTGCAACAAAAACGGTTACTCCGTTGATTTTACATACACCTGCTCCCTCTGTCGTATAGTCAACAATTTCTGTTGTATATAGTTCATTTTTCTTGAGCTCCACTATCATTTTCCTCCCTCATTCATTTTGAATCAAATTTTCTCTGAGCAGTATTTCTGCTACACGACATTCTCTTTCAGATATTATTTCAAGCCGGAAATCTTTGTGCTTTCTGCTGTGAAAATGATTTCTGTTGGCATCTAACATTTGTTTGACAGTCACCCAATCCAGAACCAGTTGTTCCTCTGCCTCATAGTCGTCCAGGTTCTGAGAAACTCCCAGTTCTTTTGTCTGACAAAGATAATAATAATTATCCTGGATAAATACATCTTCCGGATTCCCTCTTTGTATACGATGAACATAACCAAACGGGCAGATCGTATCTGGTATTACTATCAGACCACTTTCTTCCCTTACTTCATGTATCAAAGTTTCTGAATGATTCTCTCCTTCTTCAATGCCTCCGCCGGGGAATTTATAATAATCATACTGAAGGCTGTGAACCATAGCTAACCGGTTATTTCTTATGATAATTGCTCTTACAGAAGGGCGTACCTTGACAGTTCCGTTAATATTATAATCCTTCGTATCTATTTCAAACAGCTTTTTCATAATCACCACATACTCCTTTCAAGCCCCGTTCCATTATAACACATTACAGATTGTTCGCCAACATATTTTTGTTCTTTCCTGCTCAATCGAACTTCCAATTGTCAACTTATTTTCAGCATAGGGGTTGACAATTGGAAATAAAAGTAATATAATGATACCAGATTCAAATCCGGCAGGAGGTTTTTTAATGAACGAAGGAAAAAAGTCAAAAAAAGAAAAGGAACTCCACAATTCTGTTCGCTTTAATAAGGCTACACGGGATATGGTCATAATTGCATTATTTACCGCGCTTATGGCGGTTTGTGCTCAGATTACGATACCTGTCAAGCCCGTACCGTTCACTTTGCAGACATTGGCTATGTTTTTGGCAGGAAGTTTGTTAGGGGCAAAACGCGGTGCAATCAGTATCCTGATATATATTCTTCTGGGTACGGCTGGCGTTCCTGTATTTTCTGAATTCAAAAGCGGTATCGCAGCTTTAATCGGACCAACAGGAGGCTACATTATCGGATTTATCGTTACGGTTGTCATTGTCGGACTGGCGAAGGACAAACTGGGCAGTGCGTTATGGATTACAGCGCTTGCTATGGTGGTAGGACTCTTGGGATGTTATATTTTTGGTACGGTCTGGTTTGTTGTTGTTTTTAACCAGACAAAGGGTAATATGGATTTACTCAAGGCACTTTCACTGTGTGTTTTTCCTTTTCTTCTGTTCGATGCTGTCAAAATTGCGGCAGCAGCTGTTCTTTCTAACCGGCTGAACAAGCTTATCAAACTGTAAAAGTTTTATCAACAACAAAAACGTGCATTCTGTAGACTGTTTACAGCGTGCACGTTTTTTAATGACATATTTTCCAATTCCTGCTTCACAGACTGCTAAGGTCAACAAAATTTGCCTCTCTGTTCGCATCGTACCAAATATCTTCTGCCTGATCCTTCGTCAAGTTGTTTTGACTGCATTCCTCCAAAAAATTGCTATACATCAAACGCTCTTCAAAGATGTAAGAAATTCTGCCGCCATTCAGTTCCCGTTGATTTTCAGTGGCAATAATGACAGCCCATCGCTTACGAAGTCCACGAATTACCTCGTTTTTATCAATTTTCTTCGCAGGTTGGTTTTCACACATTTTTTCTCATCTCCAATGTATATACTGACAAATTATAACACAATAGATTTCTTTAATCAATATTCTATCAGCAATTTTTTAATAATTCTCGTTTTTTGCTTGACAGTTACGGTGTATTATTGTAAATTTGTATAAGAGCGTTTTGAATTTTTTATAATCATCAATTTTTGAAAGGAAATCACTATAATGACACCTCCCAATAACAGAGACGGAAGACCGCCTCAGCGTTCACAGCAGCCCTCCAGAAGACCGGCACCTACAGATAATCGTGCCCATTCTCCACAAAAGTCTGTACACTCAGATCCGCGCCGACAGCCGCAGCACAGAACATCTGATGTCCCACCGCGTCAAAAACCTGTACCGACAAACGCCCATAGACAGGCCCCCCCTCCGCAGTACAGACCGCCAAAAACAGATCATATGCAAAAAAGCTATATTGCCTATAAAAAGAAAGAACGTCTTAGAAAAAAGATCATGCGAATTTCTTTTATAGTCTTTGTACTTGCAATACTGGTGATCATTATTCTGCTGCTCAGCCGTTCCTGCTCCAAAGGAAACAGCGGAGAACAGAATAATGCAGATAAAATTTCCGAGAACTCCACCAATCAAACTTCTGTTATTGAAACTTCTTCAGATAAACCAAAAGAAAGCAGTGTTGTCAGCGATGCCGCTTCCAGTAAACCGGAATCTTCCAAAGAAAATTCAAAGGAGTCTTCAAAGGAATCTGAAACCAGCTCTGTTGATAACCCGCATCATTACACCACCAATTACAGCAGATTCTCACAAGATGTAATGAACGAACTGGAAGAAAATATTACCTCCGAGTTTGTCGCTCTCTATGACGTTACAACAGATGAAGTTATCTTTTCACACAACTACAGCAAGAAATGCTTTCCTGCCAGCACCACCAAACTGCTTACAGCTATCACCGCCAGCAGTATTATTACTGATCCCAATACAGTGATCACTGTAGGCGATGAAATCCGCATGATTGGCGCAGATTCAAGCTCCGCTTATTTGCAGGAAGGTATGCAGCTGACATTTGAAATGCTGTTAGATGCTCTTCTGCTTCCTTCCGGTAATGATGCAGCTTATACAATCGCCGTCAACTGTGCAAAAATCTACAAAAATGATAAAACTTTGAAAAATGAAGAGGCCGTTAAACAGTTTATGGAGCTTGTTAACAAGAAAGCAAAACAAATCGGCGCTTCCCGTACACACTATGTTACTCCGGACGGTTGGCATGACGATAACCATTATACCTGTGCACAAGATCTGATAAAGATCGGTGATTATGCCAAAAGTATCCCTATTGTCAGCAAGTCCTGCAGCAAGGCTTATGTTGAATGGGATCTGGTAAAAGGCGGAAGTATCGCCTGGTCAAATTCCAACAAGCTGATCCAGTGGGATTCGGGCGTGTATTCTGAGTATTGCGATGGTCTGAAAACGGGCTTTACAGATGAAGCAGGTTCTTCTGTTGTTGCTTCTGCTACCATGAACGGCCATACTTTCATAGCAGTTACCATGAACGGACTGACACTCTATACCAAATATGAGGATTGCAACCTCATGTTCAAAAAAGCCTTTGAACTGTATGGATTGAACTATACCTATGGTTGATTAACCCGACATTCCCATAAGAAACAACCCCATAACATCATTAAAATTGATAGCTTCTACGGCACTATCGGCAGTGATCGGATATTCTGCAATCTGGTCGCTGCCGCTTTTATATACTACCTTTCCGATAACTTCCCCTTTTTCAACAGGTGATTCTATATTTTCCGGTAAATATACCTGTGATTCGATCCTGCTGCTTTTCCCTTTTTCCACCAAAACGGAGGAATCAGCATGACAAGATGTGCGGACAGACGACAGCATACCGTTGGCAACAGCGATTTCCCGAAGGGCTTCTTCCGGAACTGCCGGCACGACCATGGTGTAATGAGCAAAGCCGTAATCAAGAAGCTTAGCCGCATCGCTGAAGCGTTCCTTTCCGCTGGCACACCCTAAAACAACGGCAATCAGACTTAAATCGTTTCTTTCTGCTGTTGCACTGATACAGCTTCCTGCCTGAGAGGTAGTACCTGTTTTCAGACCGGTAATTCCCTGATAGCTTTTCAGGAGCTTATTCGTATTCACCAGCTGCGTTTTTCCGCCCCGCAGTTCGTCCATCCAGATACTGCTGTATTCCAGAATTTTGGGATGCTTCAACAGTTCTCTTGACATTACAGCTACATCATGGGCGCTGGTAACATGACCTTCTTCATCGAGTCCATTGCAGTTCTTGAAAACAGTTTCTTTCATTTGCAGGGTCTGCGCTTTTTTGTTCATCTGTTCCACAAATGCCTCTTCTGTTCCGCTGACCAGTTCTGCTAAGGCGACCGCTGCATCATTAGCACTGGCAACAATTGTTGCTTTGACCATTTCATCAACCGTCATTGTTTCACCCGGTTCCAGCCAGATATCTGAACCTCCCATAGAAGCCGCATGTGCAGACGCTGTTACGGTGTCACTCCATTGTATTTTCCCGCTGTCCAAAGCCTCCATGACCAGAATCAGCGTCATCACCTTGGTAATAGATGCACAGGCTCTGACTTCATGTGCGTTTTTATCAAACAATACCGTCCCTGTTTTTGCGTCCATCAGTACGGCTGCCGGTGCTTTGACATCATCTGCTGCAACAGCATATGTCTGCATAACAGAAAACGAGGAAATCAGTACCGCCAGCGACAAAAGCAAAGAAACTTTTTTCAAAAAAATCATACCGCACCTCCAAAGCATTCTGTTTCAACTATATGCTTGGAAAGTGCGGTATATATTTTACTGACGTGACTTTTTTTTTGGTTTTGACTTCATTTCCGATTTAGCCGGTTCTTCTGTGAAGTCCTGTGATAAAAATGTATCAATTTCTCTTTTCAGACGTGCTACCGGCAGTCCGACAACATTGTAATAGTCCCCGTGAATTCCCTTGATGAACAAGGCCCCTTTGCTCTGTATGCCGTAACCGCCTGCTTTATCATAGGGTTCTGTTGTAGTAACATATGCTTCGATTTCTTCATCTGTCAGGGGATAAAATTCAACTTCTGTTACTTCAGAAAAGCAGTGGCTTTTGTTCATATAAAACAAACAGCAGCCTGTAATTACCCTATGCGTCTTGCCGGATAAAAGCTGCATCATCATTCTGGCATCTGCAGTACTTCTTGGCTTATTCAACATTTTACCATCAATAATCACAGAGGTATCACAGCCTATCACCAATGCCTTTGGATAACCTCTGGCTGTATATTCTGCTTTCATATAGGCAAGATATTCCGAGCATTTATCGACCGGCAAATTGCGGGGCACCATTTCCCGAATATCTGACGGCAGAACACGGAACTCGCTGTACAGAGTAGACAACAGCCTTTTTCTTCTTGGCGAAGCGGACGCCAGAATGATTTCCATAAATATCCTTCTTTCTTATGTATTGTTGCTCAGCAGATTTTTATAGATATCTCCCTTTTTGAATCCTGTCAATTTAGCGCTCTCTTTTGCAGCATCAGAAACGGACAGCCCTGTATCTATCAATTCCTGAGCAATGGCAACAGCTTCTTCAAGGGTGGACGCACTTTGTTTTTCTTCTTCTGCCGCTCCCTCTATCACCAGAACAATTTCTCCCTTCACACTTCCGTCAGTATATTTTTCTGCGGCTTCTGACAGCGTTGTACGAATAACCTCTTCATGCACTTTTGTAAGTTCCCTGACAATGGCAATCCGCCTGTCACCAAAAAACTGATACATATCCTTCAGAGTAGCCGGAAGTTTGTGCGGTGCTTCATAAAATATCATTGTGCGGTGTTCGTGCAGAAGCGATAAAAGATGTTCTCTCCGGCTTGGCTTATTGACACTAAGAAATCCTTCAAAGGCAAAGCGGCCTGTCGGCAGACCCGATACAGCAAGAGCAGATGCCAAAGCCGTAGGGCCCGGCACGGCACAGACAGTAATCCCACGTTCACAGCACTGCTGTACAAGCAGTTCACCCGGATCGGATATACATGGCATTCCTGCATCTGTAACAATTGCACAGTTTTCTCCGTTTTCAATACGCCGGCAGATTTCTTCCCCTCTGTCGTGTGTATTATACTTATGATAGCTTACCATAGGGGTATTGATCTGAAATTTATTTAACAGTTTAATCGTCACTCTGGTATCCTCAGCAGCAATAAAATCGACACTGCAAAGAGTTTCTATTGCTCTTGGAGAAAAATCAGACAAATTCCCGATAGGCGTACCAACTACAAACAACTTTCCTGCCATACTATAAATATGCCTCCTTATAGGCTCCATAAATAGCGATCATTTCCTCAGAAAGACCGCCTTCACCGTTTTCAATAAATAGTGTCGGCTCAACGATCAGCCCGTTTGGCTTGCCTCCGCGTCTTCCCTCGATCAGAAACAGCTTTGGTGCTTTGTTACAGCGCTGCTGCACAAATCGCAGGCGTTTAGGTTCAAGTCCGTATTTTCTCATAGCACCTATGATGTCGCTAAGCCGTTCGGGACGCTGACAAAGACAGAATCTTCCTGAAAAACGCAGTAATTTTGCCGCTGTCTGTACAATATCTTCGATTGTACAAGTGTACTCATGACGTGCGATTCTATGTGCCTGTTCAGGATTGACAATGCCCGTTCCTGCCGCCTTGTAGGGTGGATTGCACACAACCAGATCGTAAGAAGAAAATGCCGCCTTTCCTTTCAGTTCCAGTAAATCCGAATGCAGTATCTCTATCTTGTCCTCCAGATGATTGAGAAGAACGCTCCTTGTCAGCAGGGAACAAGCCTCCTCCTGTATATCAACCGCCGTAATTGCTGCCGGACAGCTATCCCTGCACCAAATCAGCGGAATTGTACCGCAGCCTGTTCCCAAATCACAGGCTTTATCGCCGTTTTTTGGCAGCGAAAAATTTGCCAGCAAAACAGTATCTGTTCCGAAAGCATGGTTCTGTGAAACGATAATCTGTATGCCGCTGCCCAGTGGTTCTATTTTTTCGCCAGTCTGAAGCATTGTCACGTTGACACTCCTTTGTACCATTCACTACAAAATGATTATAGCATAAATTGATTGCTTCGTAAAGAAAAAGTTGTTTCAGCTTCAAACACAGCAAGGGGCTGCCGCACGGCGTTTGATCACACGCTTGTACGGCAGCCCTTTTCTCATCGGAATCTGATGGAACCATGGCTGGCATTTTTTCAAAAACAGCGGCTTTCCTTGTAAAATTCCTGCCTGTCCTGTTATTCTTTGTCCCATCGTTATACCGGTGCAGTATTCTTCTTTTTGTCCTTTTCGTCCCAGAAGTGAATCATTTTATCTGCAAAAATCAGTTCTTTACCCGTCCATCCATACAGGATATTTGTACGGTAGCCGTATTCCGGCACAACCATATTGTTGTAACCGGCTGTCTGAATACTGAAAACATTCACTTTCGGATTTACTTTTGAGCGATACTCTGCTATCAGCTTAGCTACGTCTACATAGGTATTATAATCAAACTTTCTTTGACGATATTCCCGTATTCCTTCATTTGTTCCGTAAAGCCCGCCGTGACCTGCCTGCTGATCGGAATAAATAAAGATATTGTCCCAATGCTGCTTTTGGTCGATAGCATCACGGAAAAACAGCCAGATGCCGTTTTCTGTATTCCCGCCTACATCTTGATATCCGGTTTGTGTCATACTGCTGCATTGACTCAAAAGTCCGTTTCTTTGACTTACGGGTATGACAATCAGTTGATCTCCGAACTTTCCGACATATCCTTCATCAGAATTCCGTACGGTAATCCGGTAGCTCAGGTTATCAATTTCTGCAATGGTTACAGATCCATATTCGCTGTTCAATGTTCCCCATGCACTTCCGGAATTATCAGACAGGCACATGGTTTTGCCGGAAAGTCTGGGCATATTTTCGCACGAAATATCCAGACATTCTTCCAGTGTGTCAAGAATCAGTCCTTTATGATGTATTTTATCATCTTCCTGAATTACTTTCATAGCAGTGAAGTAACGGAACGGAAATTGCTTACCCGTCAATACACCATCCTTCAATTGCTGCATGATACTTTTGCAGAATTCCAGATCCTCAATTTCGGTAAAAATACCCCTCAGGTTGCGGAGCAATGCCATATGACCAATCTTGATACAGGTAAGAATTTCACGCCAAGACATTCCTGCTGAACGCTTTGCTTCCCATGTATCATTATTGTCGTCCACAGAAATTGTTCCTGTTTTCATCAGTTCATCAATAAACTGTGAATGAGCGTGGCAGATACGAATTGTATCTATCATACCGATACCGGCGTTTTTATACTTATGCATTTCATAAAGAGAAGCCGCCTCTAATCTGGATGCCCAGCTTCTTTTCAAGAGATTCGGCACGTTTTTCTTGCTGCCGTTTTTGAAAAGATAATACTCTAACTGCGTAACAGGTTCATCAGCCCGCTGCATAACCTCCTTCTGGATCCGGGAAAAAAGGCCGGGATTTTCTTCGCTGAACTGCTGGCGTTTCGGGTGAATAGCTGCTCTTACCATGATAACCTGCGGGTTCAGACGCATGAAAAATTCTTTTCTCAGTGTAACAGCCCACTCAAGAACAGCTTTATAGTCATAGTCCAGCGCTTCGTCTATTACCTTTTCCATCATTTCAGAAGTTTTCATGCCTTCAAATTGATTGGAAAGAACGCTGTACGGTTTGAAAAGAGCCATTACTTCATAGATTCCGTCCTTTACCTTTGCAGGTGAAAACAAACCGTCACGATAGTACTGCGGCTCGCCAAAAATAGAAGATGCTGTCACCATTTTCAGCGTATCAATGGGGTTGTACTGATAAGAAACACCCTGCATAAAATTTTCAATCACCCTGTGGGTTGCTTCTTTTCTTTGGTTCTCTAAAGATTTTGTCATCTTGCTCATAACGTCTTCCTCCTTTACAATCATAATAACGGCTGCAAATTCCAAACAAAAAAGGACACCGAGCGAAAAGCCGGTATCCCTGTTAATATCAAAACCGAGAATATCTAAAATGACAAACTACTTTTTGAAGTGGGACAAGAATGTCTTTTCTGTCGCACCTACGGCAAGCTACTGCTGATAGTCAGAAGATAAAGAAAAAAATGTGATGTAGTCATTTTACCGCTTCGATTTTATATTTTCTGAGATACCGTGAATATTGAAAACGACTCTTAACCCAATTCATTGGTTCATTAAATCCAGAAATGATGTAATCGTTTTCCCGCTACGGTATACTACTATTATATCCTATTGATGATTGTTTGTCAATAGGATAAATAAAATTTAAAATATTTATTTTTATAACTATTTACAAATCAGACACCGCTTTTTTCAGTCTTTCTAAACCGTCCAACAGCTGTGTCTGAGGACAGGCAATATTCATTCGCAGAAAATAAGTACCGCCCTTGCCATAATAGCTTCCCGCCATTACATACAATCCTGTATTTTTCCTTATCTTTGCTGCAAGTTCTTTGCTTTCTGTTTTCAGTGCTGTACAGTCAAGCCACAGGAGATAGGTCGCATCTCCCCACACCAACCTGATTTCAGGCAGTTCCTTCTGAAGGAAGCATCTGACGATCTGCTTATTATGATAAACATAGGCGTTTAATTCCTCAAGCCATGCTCTCCCCTTTGTAAATGCCGAAATCGCTGCTGCCGCTGCAAAGGAATTCGGCATGGATATTTCATCTTTTTCGATGGCTGCACGAACGTGTTTCCGGATATTCTCATTCGGAACATAAAGGGCAGAAGTTTGCAGTCCGGCAAGGTTGAAGGCTTTTGTCGGTGCGATACATGTAATACTGTTATTTCTGTTCAGAGCGGAAACAGAAGCAAAAGGTACATACTCCTTATCGGGTGTGATAATATCGCAGTGAATTTCATCTGAAACAATTGTTACATCATACCTGACGCACAGTTCCCCTATCCTTTGCAAATCCTGCTTTTCCCATATTGTTCCGGTAGGGTTCTGCGGATTACAGACGATCATCAGACTTGCTGTCAAATCAGAAAGTGCCCTTTCCAGTATGTCATAATCAATACAGTAACCTGTTCCGTTATAGTGCATCTCTGCTTCCAGTACACGTCTGCCGTTGTCCCTGATACAGTTGTAGAAATGATTATAGTTTGGGGTCAGCAGAACGATCTTGTCATCGGGTTTTGTCAGATGACGAATGATGGAAGAAACCGCCGGTACAACACCGGCACAAAACATCAGATGTTCCCTGTTCATCTCTAATCCATGATACCTTTTCCACCAGTTGATATAGGCATCAAACCACTCATCACGCAGTTTACTGTATCCAAAAACGGGGTGTTTCAGCCGTTCATAAAAAGCCTCCGTGATCTCCTGTGCCGTCGGAAAATCCATATCTGCTACCCACATCGGCAGTTCATTTTCTTTGATGTCCCACTTAATGGAGTCTGTGTTCCGGCGGTCAATGATCTTATCAAAGTCATACATCGTTTTTTCTCCTTCCGTTCTGTGCCTGAATATAGTCAAGCTCCGTATAAACCAATTTACCATTTTCCCTGTGCGAATGCATGAGCGAAATTCTGTCAACTATCATAGACGCCCCTGCAAGTTTCAGCTGACGGATGTCAAACACTTTTCCAAAAGGAATTTTCGCTTTGCGTAAAAGAGTGATATGCGGCCGGAAGGGTTTTCTGTCAAAAAAAATGCGGTTCTCTGCCAAAGCTTTCCGCACCTTTGAAGCCAATGCCATCAGCTCTGGATTATATTTCACTCCTGCCCACCAGATTTCACCGAACTCTCCCGCCTTTCCGCTTAGTGACAGAGAAAACGGCTCAAACAAAAGCGGTTTCAGTGCATTCAGTACCTGTGACGGTGCATCCTGTTCTCCGATAAATGCCAGTGTCAGATGAAGGTTTTTGCACTCGGTATAATTTCCTGTAATCTGGTGCATACGAAGTGCATCTTGTGCGGTGAGAAGTGCATTTTCGATTGTTTCACTGAGTTTTACCGCAATAAACAGACGCATTTTGCCCACTCCTTATGTTTCTGAATATTTCCTGCTATGATATCCGCTGAAAAGATCACTTTTATGTTATCACAAAATCAGGGAATAATCAATCATTACGGCAGCTCCGGAACATAAAAATCTCTTTCAAGCAGACAGCCGCTTTGTGGTGCGGCAGGCTTTTTATATGATGGGTAACATATTCCTGCCGCCTGCGCTGATACACAGAAACCAAAAAATCCTTGCCTGTTCCGATGAAAGCCGGACAAACCCGGAAATTTTTTTCAAAAAATCGAAAATCTGCGATTGTAATTCGACTATTATTCTGTTATAATGTGAGTGTAAGACAGTGTGATAGCAACTCGCACAGGCAGTTTTTGTTTTTTGACTTGAAAGGAGTGGTCACCATCAAACGCAGGCTCATCGTTTCGTTCCTTACTGTTTGTATACTGCTGCTGTTCAATGTAACAGCCTATGCCGCAAGCCCTGTTATTCCGAAAACAAACTTCAACTATCGGGGTACGGACATTGCAGCTTCTATCGAATCTATTTACCGCACAGATCATGCTTATTTCAAAGATGAAGCAGATCTGCTGACCTCTTCATCAGAAAAAAGTATCTGGGAAAAACTGCAGGCTACCTCGGACTATCTCAATGTGAATATCGCTGTGTTTATCGGCGGTAATTACAGAACGGAGGACGAAACAGTCAATTTTACCATCAACGGTACTTCGTCCATTTTCGGCAGCTATTCCGACACGCTGTTTCTCTATCTTGATTTTGAGGGATATTCTCCCGCATACGACTACATAAGAGCTTTCAACAGGGCAGAAGATATTTATCCTGATACCAAAAGAAACAAGATACTCAATGTTATGTATCAGAGTCTGCCGAAAAGCAATGAGCCAATCTATGAAGACGCTGTGCGTCAGGCAATTACCAATGGTCTGGACGAGATAAAAAGTCAGGGTTATGTAAACTCTGTCGGAACTTCTCAGTCACAGCAGAATCGTCCTGCACGTCAGGTGTCCCGCACAGACACCTTCGCAAATATCGGAGAGATTATCCAGAAAATTCCCTCCCCTGTTATCTTTGGAGGTATCGCATTAATAGTTGTCCTCGTCATTATTTCCTCTATCTCCAAATCTATCAAGCGCCGTTTCGGCCGTAATAATTCCTACTACAACAGCAGTAATTATTACGATCCCCACAGCAACTATTACAATAGCGGAAGCTATCATAATACGTCTTACCACAGAAAACCGCCCAGAAGCAGACCGTCCAGAAGCAGCAGATCGTCCCACCGTTCTTCGTCGTCCAGTTCCTCCCACAGCTCTGGCAGCGGACATTACAGGTAACACATATCAGAAAACCGATGAAACAAGTCTGAATGTTTCATCGGTCTTTTTTTCAGAAAAAGTTCCGTGCTGCTGATTTGCAGAAACAGCAGACGCTTTCTGATCCGGCAAAATGAAGATTGATGCTGATAACGAAAAAAGTTATGCCCCCTATACTGATAATAAAGGACTCCACAACGGCTTACCCGCCTTCTGGCTGCATTCAGCGCATTTTTACTTGCTGATCTGTGCGGCTTTTACTGCCTTGTGCCAGCCATCAAGCCGACGATTTCTTTCTGATGCATCCATCGCAGGAGTAAAAACTGATTTTATCTTTAAAAGTGAGCCATCCCTATAAAGTGTGGGTAGAAAATCATCTTCCGGGCAGAGAAATCGGCAGCCCGCCGCATCGAAGCATGATCAT
>CADCQO010000093.1 GCA_902803585.1 uncultured Ruminococcus sp. | reverse complement strand
GCCGCAGCGTTGCGGGGATTTTTAAATACCTTTTCTTCCCGTTCCTCCTGCTGCTGTACCAGATGTTCAAAGCTCTCCACGGACATATAGACCTCGCCCCTTACTTCAAGATAGGGCAGGGCTTTGGTCAGCTTCATTGGCAAAGACCTGATTGTTCTGAGGTTCTCGGTGATATCCTCGCCCACACGTCCGTCACCTCTGGTAGAACCTCTGACAAACACGCCATTGCGGTATTCTGCCGATACCGACAGACCGTCAATTTTCGGCTCGACAATGTAAACGGGATTTTCCACTGTTTCCCTGACTCTGCGGTCAAAGGTGCGGATTTCCTCATAAGAAAAAGAATCATGCAGACTTTCCATCGGAACGGTATGTTCAACAGGAGAGAATTTCTCAGCCGCTTCACCGCCGACTCTCTGGGTGGGGGAGTCGGGTGTTTTCAGCTGAGGGTGGGTTTCTTCTATCTGCTCTAACTCACGGAGCAGCCTGTCGTATTCATAGTCACTGATTTCGGGTGAATCCTCGTTGTAGTAGCGGTTGTTGTGGTAATTGATAATACTGCGCAGTTCTTCCGCTCTTGCGGCAATATCGTTGATATCCATAGTCTGTCATCCTCCGGCTGTATTGGCAAAGCCCACGATCAGCGGCATTGTGACAACAGACAACAGTGTAGAGAGCGTCACAAGATTGACGGAGAGCTTTGCATCATTATCAAATTTTGCGGCAAACATCGTTGTAGCGGCGGCAACGGGTGCAGAAGCGGCGATCACGCAGGTAATCAGGACAGTACCTCTGATACCGCACAGCATCATGCCGCCGAATGCCAGTAAAGGAATAGCGATAAGACGGAACAGCACACAGATGAAGCCTTTTCCGTCTTTGAAGGCATCAAGAATTTTCGTCTGCGAGAGATAATAGCCGACAATCATCATCGGCAGAGGTGTATTCAGACTTGCCAGAAAACTCACAGGTTTGTTGATGATTTCGGGAACAGGTATGGAACACAGGAAAATCACCAGTCCTATTGCCATACCGATGATACACGGATTCAGCAGGACTTTTTTAGCGGAAAGAGAATGTTTTCCTCCGCCCGACAGCCATACGCCGAATGTCCACATCACCACGTTGAACACAACAATATAAACAGCCCCGAAAAATACACCGTCCGAACCGAGAATAGCCTTCTGCATGGGAAGGGACATATAACCGCAGTTCGAGAAAATCAGCGCAAAACGGTAGACGCGGTTGCGCTGAGGCGTTTTGTCGTGAAAAATCAGCATAGCCACAGCGATGGATACCGCATGGATACAGAATGCCACTGCACACGTTATCAGCAGATTTTTCAGCATATGGTGGTCAAATTCTCTTATAAAGTTTTCAACGATGACACACGGACAAACGATATACAGCACAATGTCTGTAATAGACTTTGCCGACTTGTCGTTGAGCATTTTTGTCTTGCCGCATAAATAGCCTACCGCAATCAGAATGAACAGTTCCAGTACCTGCGTTCCTACGGTAATAAAGTTTTCTCCCATAAAGTTCCCTTCTTCTTTACGATATCATTACAGACGGCTTTTGAAGTCCTCGTAGCTGAATTCTTTCAGCAGTTCGATTTCGCCGTTTTGTTTCAGCAGCTGAATAGACGGCAAAGGCATACCGTTAAAAGTATTGTTCTTGACCATCGTATACATTGCCATGTCGGTGAAAATCAGCTTGTCACCGATGGATAACGGCTTTTCAAACGAATAATCGCCTATCACATCCCCCGCCAGACAGGTAGGCGCACCCAGCCGGTAGGTATAGGGCAGTATGTCCGGTTCTTCTGCGCCGACAATCAGAGGGCGGTAGGGCATTTCCAGTACATCAGGCATATGACACGCTGCGGAAGTATCGACAATGGCAATATCCCGCCCGTTCTGCACGATGTCCAGCACCGAACAGACCAGATAACCGCCGTGTATCGCAACCGCTTCGCCCGGTTCAATATAGACCTGTACGCCGTACTGTTCTTTGATATGACGAATGCACTTTATCAGCTTTTGCACATCATAGTCAGGCTGTGTGATATGGTGACCGCCGCCGAAGTTCAGCCACTTCATGCGGTGCAGATATTTTCCGAATTTCTTTTCTACCACTTCAAGTGTCCGCTCCAGCGTTTCTGCGCCCTGTTCACACATGGTATGAAAATGCAGTCCGTCAATACCCTCCAGCTCATTTTCTTCGAAGTGACTGAGGGTAATTCCCAGACGTGAGCCTTCAAAGCAGGGATTGTAAATATCGGTTGTGATCTCGGAATATTCCGGATTGATG
>CADCQO010000092.1 GCA_902803585.1 uncultured Ruminococcus sp. | reverse complement strand
GGCTACTACAAGAGAGGTACCGGTGCGGTTGGTCGCGTGGTCGCAAATGTTCAGCAGACTCTGACTGGTACAACTGTTACCAACAAAAAGACAATGGATAACTCAAACGAGATCCTTCTGTTCTTTATTCTTACAATGCTTGTAACCGTTGCTTTCATTGCAATCTATGTTGCAAATACAAAAACAGCGTACAACACACAGCTGCTCCGTGCAGAAGGCAAGAGACCCGATTCTTTTGGTAAGGAAATGAGAACTTTCCTCGATGACAGATTCCACATCACACTCCTTACCCTTCCGATTCTCCTGCTCGTTATCTTCAACATTCTTCCGATTCTCTTCACCATTCTGATTGCATTTACCAACTACGATGAAGAGCATCTGGTACCAATGAAACTATACCAGTGGGTAGGTCTGAAAAACTTCGCGGACGTATTCTATGCAGATGCCAAGAAGTCCCAGACCTTCGGCCTGATTCTGGTATGGACACTGATCTGGGCATTCTTCGCAACTTTCACAAACTTCATCTTCGGTATCATCGTTGCTCTGATGATCAACAAGAAGGAAATCAAGTTCAAGGGCTTCTGGAGAACCATGTTCGTATTGACAGCGGCTGTTCCTCAGTTCATTACGCTCCTGATTATGAGATTGCTCCTCGACGATAAGAGCGGTGCAATCAACCAGGCACTGGGTACACAGTTCCCGTTCCTGACAGACTGGGCACGTCCGACCATTATCATTGTTAATATGTGGATCGGTATTCCGTACACCATGCTGATCTCCTCCGGTCTGTTGATGAACATTCCTGAAGATCTGTACGAAAGTGCTCGTATCGACGGTGCAAATGCCGTTCAGCAGTTCACAAAGATCACCTTCCCCTATATCTTCTTCGTTTTGACTCCTTATCTGATTACTACCTTCGTAAGCAACATCAACAACTTCAACGTTATCTTCTTCCTTACACGAGGCGGTCCGGAAGATCCGACACAGTATGCTAACGGCGCTGGTAAAACAGACTTGCTGGTAACATGGCTGTATAAGCTGACGAAAGACCAGAGTGACTTCCGACTCGGTGCGGTAATCGGTATCCTTGTATTTATTGTTTGTGCGGTTGGTTCTCTGATCACCTTCAATATGTCCAAGGCATCAAAGAATGAGGAGGAATTCTCATGACAAATACACAGACTGTTCGCAGCGGCTATGCTGCGAAAAAAAGATTTGCGAACGGCGTTGTCTATGTCATTCTTTCGATCATGGTAGTCATCTGGGTATTCCCGATCGTGTGGCTGGTTCTTCAGTCATTCAATACACTTGATCGTGTATCGACTCGTCTGTTCCCTGAAGGCTTCACCTTGAAGCACTATCAGACTTTGTTCACGGATCCTAACGTTCCTTACGGCCGCTGGATGATTAACACCTTCATCGTAGCCGTATTCACTTGTATCATTTCTACACTGTTCGTTCTGATGGTATCCTATGCGCTGTCACGTCTTCGTTTCAAGAGCCGTAAAATGCTCCTGAATATGGGTCTGATTCTTGGTATGTTCCCCGGCTTCATGTCTATGGCGGCTACTTACAGCATTATGGAAATCTTCCATCTGGATCAGCAGCTCCTTGCTCTGATTATCGTATACTCCGCTGGTGCCGGTCTGGGTTATCAGGTAGCAAAGGGCTTCTTCGATACGATTCCGCGTTCTCTGGACGAGGCTGCACGTATCGACGGTGCGACCAGCAACAGAATTTTCTGGGTCATCATTCTCCCGCTGTCTAAGCCCATTATCGTTTATACAGCGTTGACCACCTTCCTCGGTCCTTGGGCTGACTATATCTTCGTCAGCTACTTCATGAAGGACAATGACCAGAACTATACTGTAGCTGTTGGTCTTTACACCTTGCTCGATAATGAGCATATCAACTCTTACTTTACAACCTTCTGTGCCGGTGCAGTATTGATCGCTATTCCGATCACAATCCTCTTCATTTTCATGCAGAAGTACTATGTATCCGGTGTAACGGGCGGTGCCGTAAAGGGTTAATCCACCAAACAAAGCAGGGAGCCGCTTCGCTCCCTGCTTTCTTCTTATCATCTGAGTCTGAATCTGAAAAGGAGAATGCCACTATGTCAAAAATGAAACTCGGCGCACTTGTGCTGATGGCCAGTCTGCTTTGTTCAGCAGTGCTGGGCGGCTGCGGCGGCGCAAAAAAGAATAACAACACGCCTTCTGCTTCAAGTTCTACAGTCAGCACCGCATCAGGCGGTAATTCCGAAGGAGTACCGGAGGACGGCGGTTTCAAGACGGTTTCCTATGAAATGTCAAAGGACAAATACAGAACCTTCTATGAAATTTTCCCGTATTCCTTCTATGACTCTAACGGGGACGGCAAGGGTGATCTCAACGGCATCACCAAAAAGCTGGATTACCTGAATGACGGCGACACCAAAACGACAGATGACCTTGGTATTGACGGTATCTGGCTGACACCAATCATGAAATCGCCTTCTTACCACAAGTATGATGTCATGGATTACTATACCGTTGATGAGGCTTTCGGCACAAATGACGATTTTAAGCACCTGCTCGAAGAAGCCCACAAGCGCAATATCAATGTCATCATCGATCTGGTTATCAACCATTCTTCCAACAAGCACGAGTGGTTCAAGAAGGCACTGGAGGAACTGGCGGCAGGCAAGACGGACGGCTATGCACAGTACTACCATTTCCAGAGAAACAATGACATACAGGGCTGGGCAAGCGCCGGCGTAGAAGACTGGTTCTATGAGTGCGACTTCGTTTCTGAAATGCCTGACCTCAATCTCAAAAATCCCCAGCTGAGAGCAGAACTTGAAAAGATCGTCAAGTATTGGCTGGATATGGGTGTAGACGGTTTCCGTCTGGATGCAGTGATGTGGTTTGAAAGCGTGGACGGCAAATACGGCGCACATGACCACGAAGGCTCTATCGAAGACCTGAAATGGCTGTACGATTACGCAAAGACAGTCAAGCAGGACGTATACATGGTCGGTGAGTGCTGGGCAGACAACCCCACAACGATTGCAGACTATTACAAATCCGGTCTGGACAGCCTGTTTAACTTCTCCACACAGGGCGCTACCGGCAAGATCAATTCCTATGTCAATGGTGCCGATGCCGCTTCTTATGTGAAGTATCTGGAAAAATGGCAGTCACAGCTCAATGAAAGAAACAAGGATGCTATTGATGCAAAATTCCTTTCCAATCATGATACAGTGCGTTCCGGTGAATTTATGATTAACAGTACCAGACAGCGTCTGGCGGCGGCATTGTATATTCTGGCACCTGGCAACCCCTATATCTACTACGGTGAGGAAATTGAAATGGAAGGCACAAATCCGCCGGATCAGGATGTCCGCAGAGGAATGCTGTGGGATACCACAAGTTCCGAAGGTTATGTCAAGAAAATTCCGGGCGGTACGAAACTTGAAGATGAACCGAAGGTTTCCGTAGCATCTGCTTTGAAGGACGAAGAGTCCCTCATGACGTACTACAAGCGTATCATTGCTCTGCGCAACCAGAACCCTGAAATTGCGAGAGGTTCTGTCAAAGCTGTTGAACTGGGCAATAATGCGATAGCGGGCTTTGTTTCCACCTATAAGGATTCGAGCGTTATGGTCGTTTACAATCTGAGTGACAGTGCCGCAGCAGTAGACATTCCTTCCTCTGACTTCAAGGTAAACGAAGTAAGAGGTTATGTCCTTGCACACAAAAAGTCTGATGAGCAGGCAGGCGCACCTGCTTATGATCCCAGTATCAAGCTGAGCGGTCAGTTGCTGACCATACCCGCTCACAGCGTCATCGTCCTCAAATAATAACAGCATTTTTACTGCACTCACGGCGGGTCTGCCCTGCTGTGAAGGCGGTGTACAGGCACATTTTCCGGCGGCATCAGATATTGCCGGAGAATGTGCTTGTTTTCGTTGGAAAAGCTCATAGAGAAGCTGATGGAACAGGCTCATGAAAAAAGCCGTCTGAATAGATTTACAAACTCTGTATGATTGTGGTATAATGATAAGGAATAACAAAAAGCAGCAGGTGATAATTACTATGGCAGCAGATAAATCGAAAATCAGAAATTTCAGCATTATAGCGCACATTGATCATGGCAAATCGACTTTG
>CADCQO010000091.1 GCA_902803585.1 uncultured Ruminococcus sp. | reverse complement strand
GTTTCAGTATTATTGGTCATACTCATCGTATCCTCCCTTTTCGATAGAAAAAATTTTTCCTCCATTGTATTATAGTATAATTCTGTCGGAAATTCAAGTATAAACTCCGTCTGTCGGCAGAAATCCGCTACACCGAAAAAAAAGCGCCCCGCCTGACAGCGGAACGCTCCCCTTGGATCACAAGATATTCAATTACTCCTGCTTTTCCTTGCTCTTTGCAAAGCACTCGCTGCACAAAACAGGGCGATCTTCACGCGGCTTGAAAGGTACTCTTGCTTCTTTGCCACAAGCAGCACATACAGCTACATACATTTCACGCTCGGGCTTCTGTGCATTCTTTCTGGCATCACGGCAAGCCTTGCATCTCTGCGGCTCGTTTTCAAAGCCCTTTGACGCATAAAATTCCTGTTCGCCGGCTGTGAAAACAAATTCAGCGCCGCATTCCTTGCAAGTGAGAGTCTTGTCCTCGTACATTTGATTTTACCTCGCTTTGGTATAAATAATTTTTTCGCCCTCGGACGGAATTGCACCGCCCCCTTTGGATTCACAATAGAAATTCACCGCTCTTCTGATATAAGCTACCTGGGCATATCGGCGGTAAACATCAGTACCGCTGTCTGAGTTTGCGGCGCACCCTCTGCATGGCATTATCACAGGCTTTACGGGTGATACCGATTTTGCAGGCGATGGCATCATAGGACATTCCTTCCAGATAACAGGCCAGCACCCTGCCTTCAACAGCCGTCAGATGATCTTTCAGGTATCGTTCCAGCATAGCCAGTTCTTCCCTGCTGATAACCGCATTCTGGGGGTCAGTATCGGGTGCAGAGGGCATATCCTCCGCCTCGTCAATAGAAGCCGCCAGCGTATGGGCTTTTTCCTTGCCGGAATAGGCGTGGCGTACTGCCGAGCACATACGGTTACTGATACAGACGTCTGCATAGTGGCGAAAGCCTGCCGCACCGTTTTCGTCATAGGTGCGTGTTGCCTGATACAATGCGATCAGTCCTTCCTGCACCAGATCCTCTGCTTCGATCCCCCGCACAGCATAGGCTGCCGCACGTTTCTTCAGCAGCAGAAAAAAACGGTTCGTAAGCAAACGGAAGGCTACCTCATCATTTTCCTTACAGCACTTCACCAGATCCTCATCGTCCAGATCCGTCAAGGCATCAAACAGCTCTCCGTTCTGCATTGCGCCACCTCATTCATTGCTATATTATACATGATACACTATTTTACACCATTAGTCAATATTTTTTTAGCTTTTATCTCCGGAATATTGAAAATTTTCCATAAATTTCCTTCTGTCAGCAGTCATTACTGACATTTCAGCGTGTCAGCACCCCCTTTTCGCTGAAAATGCGTATTTGTGAAAGGCCGAAATGTCCTTTGTAATATGCCTTCATACGTTTTTTTGCGGATTCACCAGCATAGACAGCGGTACAGATAATTTTTCTGTCAGATAACGGTGCAGTTCTGTATCTGAAACACTCAGAACCGTTTGCAGTTCGTTTGGGTGACTGTGTACAAATCCAAGCAGTTCCCCTTCCTGATGTCTGTTCCGACAGGCTTCTGCTGCCCGAAAAGCACTTTACAGACTTTCCCGTGTAAACGGCTGTTACAGCGTCCGCATAGCGCAGCGTGATTGCCTGCACCTTTTCCGCCGCTAAAAGACTGTCCTTCCTCTTGCCGATCAGACACGCCATTTGTTCTTCACTGTTGCGCTTTGTCGTTTCACCCCATTCAAAGAAGGTATACAGTTCTTTGGCTGCTGATGCCGTCAGTATCACGCTGCTTTCGGCGGACTTGTCAGTATAGAACCGCAGAAGAAACGGATGCGTGCTTTCCGCCCTCAAACGGTCAACAGCTTCATCATACAACCGCTCCTTTGAAAAATATGCTGTATTTTGCCGTCCGTCATAAAAATGCGTGATGCAGAAACAGAGGGACTGCTTTTCAAAGTCCTATGTATGCAGACTGTCACCAAGACAGCTTTCCCAGTAATAGCAG
>CADCQO010000090.1 GCA_902803585.1 uncultured Ruminococcus sp. | reverse complement strand
CTCAGCACCTCCCCTAAAGGGGAGGCACAGTCCGGCTCCAAAAGCCTCCCCTTTAGGGGAGGTGGCACGAAGTGCCGGAGGGGTTTTATGTCGTCAGGGAGTGCCGGAGGGATTCTATGTTACAAAAAAAAACTGCCGGTTCGCAGAAAACCAGCAGTGACGGTATCAACGGCTTATCTGATGCAGGGTATCAGGGCGATCTCTTCAATGGTATGGTGCAGTTTGTCTGCCATCGGGGTATCAGCGGAACGATAGTACATCTCTTTGCCCCTCCTCTGCGAGGTCACAAGCCCCGCCTGTTTCAGCAGACGCAGATGATGCGACACCGCCGGACTCGACATTCCTGTGAAGGCGGCAATATTCACCACGCATTCCTCACAGTGACACAGCAGCCAGAAAATTCTTAACCGGCTCGGATCGCCTAACTGCTTCATCGCTTCCGCAACTGTCCGGACTGTTTCAATATCCGGCATACACTCCGCCAAAGACCGCTCCTTGTCGCAGTGGTGGTGCGGTAAAGACGGTTCATTCATCTTCCTCCATCTCCCATTCCACCATTTCCTTGTCCTCTTTCAGCTTTTTCATCACCATTACCGCAATCACAATATCCAGAACAAGTACCGTCAGGCTCAGTATCGCTTTCAATACTTTCAGCGTTTTCATGTCCAGCATCTCCTTTGATGATATCATACTTTCTATCCTATCACAATCTCACCCAAAATACAACCTTATCTGCCAATAATTATCATTCCGGCAAGGTTACAGCATATTTTTTTCAGAATTCTGCGTTTCAGCGTTCCGGTTCTGATGTGCTTGACATAGGACAGCAAACGCATTACAATAATGATAGCCACAGCTTGAACTCCTAAAATTGATGGTGAGGTGATGAAAAATGATGGAAGAAAATCATACAAAACCCATTGAAACACAGAACGATACAATGTGGTTTGAAGGTTCCCCGCTCGCCGTATGTGCGGTACAGCTCGCACTCGACGTTCAGACCGGTGATATGTTCGCCTGCGTCAAATTTCAGAATCTTCGTCCACAGAAACTGCAGAGCGTTACTTTCGATGTCATTTGCTACGATGAATTCCGAAAACCGCTGAACCGCCTGACCGGACTGTGCTTTTCAGATGTTTCTGCTGAAAGAAACGCTGTATTCGGCTATCACCGCAGAATCGAAATACCTGACATTTCTGTCCGCAATGTTGAGTTTATCATTCAGAAAACGGTCTTTGAGGACGGCTCATCATGGACGAATACCGGCGAAAAACGCTTTGACACGACACTCGAACAGGACAATATCTATTCCGTGCAGGGACACTACAACAAGCAGTTTCTCGATATTTGTACCCGAAGCGGTATCAACGGCATGAATCTGGTACTTCAGCCGGTTTTCGCAGAAGACCACTGGCTGTGTGCCTGCGGTGCATTCAACTGGAGCGATGAGGAAAAATGCTCCCAGTGCAGGGTCAACCGCGCATGGCTGGAAAAAAGCACCAACCTGACACTGCTGAAGGAAAAAGAAGCCCGTGAGGAAGAAGCCGCCCGAAAAGTCAGGGAACAGGTCGCGATGTATTCCGCACAGCAAAACAATGACCTGCAAAAGGCGGAATTTGAACAGCGGCGGGAAATCCGTCAGCAGGAACTCAAACACGAAAAGCGCAGACTGACCCGCCGGACAATCTGCATCATTGCGGCTGTCCTGATTGTACTGGCGCTGACGGCGTATTTGCTGATGTCGTTTGTCTTTCCGCATTTTCTGGAGGGCAAGGAATACAAACAGGCGCAAAATGCGAAAACGGCGGTGCTGGAATATCCGCAGGAACAGCTTCTCAATACCGTTTCGGCAATACTGCCCTGACAGCAAAAGACAGCTTCGGCTTTGTCCCGTCTGTTTCTCATTTTTGCGGAACGGCTGAATTTTTTCTCCGGACTCGTGGATACCGTTTAGAAAAAAATACCAAAATCTGAAAATATGTATTGAATTTTTCGGGGGATTATACTATAATAAAATTGGTTAGTTGTATATGTGTCATAAAGACATGAAACTAAAAGAACGGAGAAATGATATTATGAGAAACATTTTATTTGTGGCTTCTGAATGCTATCCGTTTATCAAAACAGGCGGATTGGCGGACGTTGTCGGTGCGCTCCCGAAAATGCTGGATAATAAAGAGTTTGATGTGCGTGTCGTCATTCCGAAGTATATGTGCATTCCTTGGGAGTACCGTCAGCACTTCAACTATGTCACCAGCTTCTACATGGATCTGGGACACTTCCCCGATCATAAGTATGTCGGCATCATGGAATATATTCATGAGGGTATCCACTACTATTTCATTGATAACGAGGCATATTTCGGCGGTGATACTCCCTACACCAACAACCTGAAATGGGACATCGAACGCTTCACCTTCTTCAGCAAGGCGGCACTGGCGATTCTTCCCGCCATCGGCTTCAAGCCTGACCTGATTCACTGTCACGACTGGCAGGCAGCGCTCACCCCCGTGTTCCTCAGAACGCTTTTCAGAGATAACAGCTTTTATTGGGGCATCAAGTCCATGCTCACAATCCACAACCTGAAATTTCAGGGTATCTGGGATATTGAAACAATGCGCCGCTTTACTGGCTTCCCTGAATATGTTTTCTCTACGGACAACATGGAATTCAAGAAAGATGCCAATATGCTCAAGGGCGGTATCGTTTTCTCCGACTATGTGACAACCGTTAGTGATACTTACGCCAACGAAATCCAGATGCCCTACTACGGTGAGGGTCTTGATGGTCTGATGCGCCACAAGAACCCCAATCTCTGCGGTATCGTCAACGGTATCGACTACGAGGTTTATGCACCTGGTATGGATATCCAGATCTATCACAATTACACGACAAAGACTTTCTACCAGAAGGTCTACAACAAGCGCGGATTACAGCACGAACTCGGACTGCCGGAGGACGACAACAAGTTCATGATCGGCATTATCTCCCGTCTGACTGACCAGAAGGGTCTCGATCTCGTCAATGATGTCATCGAGAATATCACGGACGAACATACACAGTTTGTCGTACTCGGCACAGGCGACCCGAAATATGAGGATCTGTTCCGCCACTATCAGTGGAAGTATCCCGAAAGAGTTTCTGCTAATATCTACTATTCCGATAACCGCGCACATAAGCTGTATGCGGCGGCTGATGCTATGCTCATGCCGTCACGCTTCGAGCCGTGCGGTCTGACACAGCTGATTGCCCTGCGTTACGGTACTGTACCGATTGTCCGTGAAACAGGCGGTCTGAAAGATACCGTACAGCCTTACAACTGGTACGACAACAGCGGTACAGGCTTCTCCTTCTCCAACTACGATGCAGGAGAAATGCTCAATACCATCAACTATGCAAAGACCATCTATTTCACCCAGCGTGACCGCTGGAACGAAATCGCTGTACGCGGTATGCGTATGGACTTTTCATGGGCAAATTCCGCTAAACGCTATGAGGATCTCTACCGCTGGATCATGTCATGGTGGTGATAACCGGCGGAAAACTGAAAATAAAAAGCGGCAGTTCATCTGCTGACCGCTCATTTCTGACACCAAAGGGCTGTGTTGTCCTGAGGTGAAAGGGTGAAGAAAGTTTGTTGCATAAAATGACTTACCGAAGCACACCCTTTTTTCGTGGGTGTGCTTTTTGTTAATTTCAAAGGAGGCTTTTTTGTTATGGAAGAAAGAGTATCAATCATCGGCATTATCGTGGAAAACGTGGATTCCACCGACAAGCTGAACGCCCTGCTCCACGAATACGGCAGTTACATTATCGGCAGAATGGGTATTCCCTATCCCAAAAAGAACGTCAATGTTATCAGTATTGCGCTCGATGCACCGATGGATATTATCAACACGCTGTCGGGAAAAATCGGTCAGCTTGACGGCATCAGCTCCAAAGTTGTCTGTTCCAGAAACTGAACTGTATGAAAACACTGATTGACAAACTCAAACAAAACACGGTACTTTCAAGACAAGAGTACATCACCCTCATCGACAGCCGCTCTCCCGAACTGTCAGAATACCTTTTTGAACAAGCGCGGGAGGTGCGTCACCGCTGGTATGGAAACAAGGTCTATGTGCGGGGGCTGATCGAATTCACGAACTACTGCAAAAACGACTGTTACTACTGCGGTATCCGCCGGAGCAACCGCCGTGCAGAACGCTACCGCCTGACGGAGGAAGAAATTCTTTCGTGCTGTGAACAAGGCTATGCGCTCGGTTTCCGCACCTTTGTACTGCAGGGCGGTGAAGACCCGTATTTCATGCCTGACAGAATGACCTCTCTCATTCGCAGAATCAAACAGCTTTACCCCGACTGCGCCCTGACCTTGTCTGTCGGAGAAAAAAGCCGTGACGAGTATCAGGCATATTTCAGCGCCGGTGCAGACCGCTATCTTCTCCGGCATGAAACCGCTGACAATGAGCATTACCGCCGTCTGCACCCCGCCGGTATGTCCCCCGAAAACAGGAAGCGCTGTCTGCGCCGTCTGAAAGATATCGGTTTTCAGACAGGCTGCGGCTTTATGGTAGGTTCTCCTTACCAGACAACCGCCAATCTGGCGGACGACCTGCTTTTCATCAGGGAACTCCAGCCCGAAATGGTCGGTATCGGCCCTTTTATCGCGCATCAGGACACGCCTTTTCATGACCAGCCCAACGGAACACTTGAACTGACGCTGTTCCTTCTGGGCATACTGCGTCTGACCCTGCCCAAAGTCCTTCTGCCCGCTACTACTGCTCTCGGCACCATTCACCCGCAGGGCAGGGAACTGGGTATTCTGGCAGGGGCAAATGTCGTCATGCCCAACCTCTCGCCCGTTTCAGTACGCAGAAAGTATCTGCTGTATGACAATAAAATCTGCACAGGCGACGAGGCGGCGGAATGCAGAAACTGCCTTGCACAGCGCATGAAATCCATCGGCTATGAAATCGTTACTGAACGGGGCGATTATCCCAAAGATTGACAGGAAAGGAAAGTAAAGAAAATGAGTTATGACGTGAAATCACTCAAGGCGGAGGACTTCATCAACCATGAAGAGATCCTCGCAACACTGGCTTATGCAGAGGAACATAAGCATGACAGGGAACTGATCGAGGAAATTCTCGCAAAAGCCGCTCCCCGCAAGACCGGCAGAGGCGTGGAATGTTCCGGACTGACCCACAGGGAGGCAAGCGTCCTGCTCGCCTGCGACATTCCCGAAATGACGGAAAAGATGTACAATCTTGCCCGTCAGATCAAAGAAGCATTCTATGGAAACCGCATTGTCATGTTTGCACCGCTGTATCTTTCAAACTACTGCGTGAACAAGTGCGTCTACTGCCCGTATCACTACCAGAACAAGGAAATTCCCCGCAAAAAGCTGACGCAGGAGGAAGTCAAGCAGGAAGTTATCGCCCTGCAGGATATGGGACACAAGCGTCTGGCGATTGAAAGCGGTGAAGACCCCGTCAACAACCCCATCGAGTATATTTTAGAGTGTATCAGGACAATTTACAGCGTACAGCACAAAAACGGTGCGATCCGCCGTGTCAACGTCAATATTGCCGCTACCACAGTGGAAAATTACCGCAAGCTCAAGGAAGCCGGCATCGGTACCTATATCCTGTTTCAGGAAACCTATCACAAGGAAAGCTATGAAAAGCTCCATCCCGCCGGACCCAAGCACAATTATGCCTATCATACCGAAGCAATGGACAGAGCCATGGAGGGCGGTATTGATGATGTCGGCTTAGGCGTTCTCTTTGGTCTGGAACTGTATAAATATGAATTTGCTGGTCTGATGATGCACGCCGAACATCTCGAAGCCGTTCACGGTGTCGGCCCTCACACTATCAGTGTACCGAGAATCAAACGTGCAGCGGATATCGACCCGTCTGTATTTGACAACGGCATTGATGACGATACTTTCGCTAAGATTATCGCCTGTATCCGCATCGCTGTACCCTACACCGGCATGATTATTTCCACCCGTGAAAGTGAGGAATGTCGTGCGAACGTGATGGGTCTGGGCATTTCCCAGATTTCCGGCGGTTCGAGAACGTCTGTCGGCGGTTATGCGGGCTACTCGTCCGATGAAAGGCCCCACGACACCGAACAGTTTGACGTATCCGACCAGCGTTCTCTGGACGAAGTTGTCCGCTGGCTGATGGAAAAGGGCTACATTCCGTCCTTCTGTACGGCTTGTTACCGTGAAGGCAGAACAGGCGACCGCTTCATGGCACTGTGCAAAGTCGGACAGATTCAGAACTGCTGTCACCCCAACGCACTGATGACATTACAGGAGTTCCTCACAGACTACGCTTCTCCTGAAACAAAGAAAATCGGTGAAGAGCTGATTGCCCGTGAAATTCTGAATGTTCCGGACGAAAAACGCCGTCAGAAGGCAATGAACTATCTCGAAGAAATCAAGACTGTCGGAAAAAGAGATTTCCGCTTCTGATACGTTCCCGCATCAAAAAATTCCCGCCGATTCCGATGACGAACCGGCGGGATTTCACGCTTCTGCACTTTTTACGATACAGCATACCGGAGTTTGCCGGACGGATTTCTGAACCGGACAAATTCCTGAACAGGGAGGCATGAACTGGTGGATTTCGGTAGGGGTTGAGATGGAAGAAACCACCAACGAGCCATTGAATGACGGCATCGGAATTGATG
>CADCQO010000089.1 GCA_902803585.1 uncultured Ruminococcus sp. | reverse complement strand
GCATTGGACGCACCATCTTCTGACAATTCACTGACCAGAGCCGGCATACTTTCTGCAATAGGCTCAATCGGCAGTATCTGACCAATAACACCTGTGGAACCAACAATAACATCATCCGCACTGATGCCCAAACCTTCTGCTGTCAGCTGACACATCATTTCTGCTTTTTCCATACCGTCAGCATTGCAGGTATTAGCGTTTCCGCTGTTGCAGATGACTGCCTGTGCATAACCGTTCTGCAGGTTCTTTTTTGTAACAGTGATCGGAGAACTTTGAACAAGATTGGTCGTATAGACTGCCGCCGCCGTACATTTTGTTTCGCAGAAAATCAGTGCTAAATCTCTCTTGGTTTTATTCTTTCTGATACCGCAATGCACACCCGCTGCCTTGAATCCCTTTGCTGCCGTTACAGAACCTTTAATATACTGATATCCCATTTTCTTTATCCTCCTTTAATGTCGGGGATACTGCCCCAAACCCTACACGGACAACCTCTGTCAGCTGCTCAGAATGCCGGCGGTACTAATTCCAGACCGGTTGTTTCAGAAAGTCCGAATATAAT
Source organism: uncultured Ruminococcus sp. (assembly GCA_902803585.1). Taxonomy (GTDB): domain Bacteria; phylum Bacillota; class Clostridia; order Oscillospirales; family Acutalibacteraceae; genus UBA1213. Next base: position 6,530 of record CADCQO010000089.1, on the reverse strand, counting down.
GTTCATGTTCTGAATTGCCTGACCCGCTGCACCCTTTACCATGTTATCAATAGCGGAAATAGCAATCAATGTATTGGTACGGCTGTCATGGTGAAGTGAAATATCGCAGAAGTTAGAGTATTTGATATTATGAATGTCTGCATAAGCTCCATCAGGCAGCAGACGAACGAAATATTCGTTTTCGTAAAAAGTTTCATAAGCCGTTCTGATTTGTCCGAAAGTTACCCCCTCACGGATTCTGGCATAGCAAGTAGACAGAATACCTCTGTTGACCGGCAGAAGATGCGGTACAAAAGTGATGGTGACTTTCTCACCGGAAAGTGTTGACAATGTCTGTTCAATTTCGGGCGTATGACGATGATTGGCAGCTTTGTAAGCATGGAAACCTTCATTCAGTTCGGGATAATGGCTTCCCTGTGACGGCTTTCTTCCTGCACCTGTTACACCCGATTTTGAGTCAATAATAATACCTTCGGTGCTGACCAGCTTACCGACAATGGCGGGAGCCAGTGCCAGCGGTGCGCCTGTTGTATAGCAGCCGGGATTGGCGATGATTTTCTTTCCCTGAATATTGGAACGGAACAGTTCCGGCAAACCGTAAACGGACTTTTCGTGAAGCTCTTTATCAAGAAATGTACCGCCGTACCATTCCTGATATTCTTCTTCACTCTTCAGACGGAAATCTGCACCAAGATCGATAAATGCCTTGCCCGCTTTATCACACTGAGCGGCAAGCTCCTGTGAAAGTCCGTGAGGAAGTGCCGCAAAGATAACATCACTCTTTGCAACAACTTCGTCCTGTGTCTTACATTCCATATCGCAAAGATTTTTGTAGGAAGGATACACTTCGCTCAGTGCTTTTCCTTCAAAGCTGACTGAACTGATCGCCGCAATTTCTGCCTGCGGATGCATCAGCAGAATACGTACCAGCTCAGCACCTGCATAACCTGTCGCACCAATAATACCTGCTTTTATTTTCATTTCCTGTTCCCTCTTGTCTTTCTGAAAAATCAACCATTATTTTGTTCCATTACCAGTAAACGGACTCTCTGGGCCTGTGACCTGACATTTTCGCCCGCAGGGCCGCCCAGAACTTTTCTGCCGTTCACGCAGTTTTCAAGCGAAATTGCTTCATACACGCCTTCGTCGAAGGTATCGCAAACCGCTTTGTATTCCTCAAGCGGAAGCTCTTCCAATGTCGTTTTTTTCTGGATACACAAAGCTACCAGCGTTCCTGTTGCTTTATAAGCATCACGGAAAGGCAGTCCTTTCTTTACAAGGTAGTCAGCGCAGTCCGTTGCATTGATAAAACCGTTGGCAGCAGCACGGCGCATATTTTCAGGCAGGACACGCATTGTTTCAATCATTGGTGTAAATGCAGTAAGACACATTTTGACAGTATCCACTGCATCAAAAACAGCCTCTTTATCCTCCTGCATATCTTTGTTGTAAGCCAGAGCAATGCCCTTCATGACTGTCAGCAGCGTCATCAGGTCACCAAATACACGACCCGATTTACCTCTTACCAGTTCTGCAATATCAGGATTTTTCTTTTGCGGCATAATGCTGGAACCTGTTGAAAAAGCATCGTCCAGCTCTACAAACTTGAATTCCCATGAACACCAAAGAATAATTTCCTCTGAAAAACGTGACAAATGCACCATAATGATAGAAAGAACACTTGCCAGTTCCATACAGAAATCACGGTCAGATACACCATCTAAACTGTTCTGACAAATATCCTCAAATCCCAGCAGCCGAGCGGTAATGGTGCGGTCAATGGGATAGGTGGTTGTCGCCAAAGCACCGCTGCCCAGCGGCAGGGCGTCCGTATGACGATAGGCACACGCCAGACGGTCGATATCACGCAAAAGCATTTCGGCATACGCCATAAGGTGATGACCGAATGTGATCGGCTGTGCTCTTTGCAGGTGTGTGTAGCCCGGCATAACTGCATCGGCATAAGTTTCTGCCTTATCGCACAGGACTTTTACTAATTCCCTGACCATTGCCGTAAGTGTTTTAATCTCTTTTTTCAGGTACAGACGAATATCCAGTGCTACCTGATCGTTGCGGCTTCTTGCTGTATGCAAACGCTTGCCTGTCTGACCAAGGCGCTGTGTCAGTTCACCTTCGATAAAAGTATGAATGTCCTCTGCATTGGGATCAATTGTCAGCCTGCCGCTGTCAATATCCGCCAGAATTTCTTCCAGACCCTTAATAATGGCTTCAGACTCGCTTTTATCAATGATGCCGCATTCGCCGATCATTGCTGCATGAGCGATGCTTCCCTCGATGTCCTCACGGTACATTCTGCTGTCAAAGGAAATGGAGGAATTGAAGTCGTTAGTTTTCTTGTCGATTTCTTTTGAAAAACGACCTGCCCAGAGTTTCATGTTCGTCACCTCATAGTATGCGAAATTTTCGGGAACCTCTATAAACAACAGATGGGCGGACAATGTATCGACACTGTTCGCCCTGACTGTATTTTATCACAAGCAGTAATTAACCCTTGATAAGATTTTTCTTCGCCTGCACCTTGATCGGCAGACCGAAGAGATTGATAAAGCCGGCACTGTCCTTCTGGTTATAAACCTCGTCCTCATCGAAAGTAGCGATATCTTCATCATAGAGTGAATACGGAGAAGTTACACCTGCATCAATGATATTGCCCTTGTAGAGCTTCAGTTTTACATCGCCTGTTACCGTTTCCTGTGTAGAATCCACAAAAGCGGAAAGTGCTGCTCTCAACGGCGTGAACCACTGACCAAAGTATACCAGTTCAGCAAAACGCAAAGCAACCTGCTGTTTGAAATGATAGGTATCTCTGTCGAGAGTAAGTTCTTCCAGCTTATTATGTGCATGATACAGGATCGTGCCGCCGGGAGTTTCATAAACGCCTCTGGACTTCATGCCGACCAGTCTGTTTTCTACCAGATCAACAATACCGATACCGTTTGCACCGCCCAGCTGATTGAGTTTCTTTACCAGCGATACAGAATCCATCTTTTCGCCGTTAATAGCTGTGGGAACACCCTTTTCGAATGAGATGGTAACATAGGTTGCTTCATCGGGGGCCTGCTCAGGTGAAACGCCCAGCTCAAGGAAGCCTTCCTTGTTGTACATCGGCTCGTTAGCAGGATTTTCCAGATCAAGACCCTCATGAGAAATGTGCCAGATATTCTTATCTTTAGAGTAGTTAGTTTCTCTTGTAATTTTCAGGGGAATATTGTGTGCCTCTGCATAAGCGATTTCCTCGTCACGAGATTTGATGCTCCACTCTCTCCAGGGCGCAATAATCTTCATGTCCGGAGCAAAAGCCTTGATTGCCAGTTCAAATCGCACCTGATCGTTGCCCTTGCCTGTGCAGCCGTGACAGATCGCATCTGCACCCTCTTTCAGAGCAATCTCTACAATACGCTTCGCAATAATCGGTCGTGCGAACGATGTACCCAACAGATACTTGCTCTCGTAAACAGCGCCTGCCTTGATGGTCGGGAATACATACTGCTCGATGAACTCCTGATTCAGATCTTCGATATAGAGCTTGGAAGCACCTGTTTTAAGTGCCTTTTCCTCCAGACCTTCCAGCTCGCTGTCCTGTCCGACATCACCGGAAACAGCAATGACCTCGCAGTTATCATAATTTTCCTTCAGCCAAGGGATAATGATTGAAGTATCCAGACCGCCGGAATAAGCCAATACAACTTTTTTAATATCTCCCATGATAAAAACCTCCGTGTGCATTTGATTACAGTACCCATTATACACCGTTTTTGCATAAAATCAAGTTTTTTTTGAATATTGCGGCACTCCTGACGATTTTCTCCTGTTACTTAAAATTTATTTAAAATGGTGAAATGTTTTTATATACTTTTTATAATACATTTTCCTTTTTCGGGAAGCTTCTCCACGTTCTGACACCTCCATATGTTTTTTGAACGGTGCTGTGCGAAGCGAAAATATACGTTTATGCAGAAAATAATGTATATTATACATTCATCCAGCACTATTTCTTTGCTCTCTATGCTATAATAAATCAGTACCCTGAATTCTAATCCTAATTATCTGAAACTATCGGAGGTAATTCTCATGAAAACATTTCAAAGCGCAGATATCAGCACACTGAACGATAACTTTTTTACTCGTATCGGTACAGAATGGTCACTTGTAACGGCAGGAAATTCTCAAAGCTTCAATACCATGACTGCAAGCTGGGGCGGTGTTGGGGTTCTCTGGAATAAAAATGTCGCTTTTACTTTTATCCGCAAGAGCCGTTATACACTTTCTTTCATAGATGACAATGACTGCTACACGCTTTCTTTCTTCGGCAGCAATTATCGTAAAGAATTGGCTTTCTGCGGCAGTCATTCAGGCAGAGATATCGACAAAATCGCTGCAACTGGGCTGACTCCTGTCTTCGACCGTCAGGCGCCGTATTTTGCTGAGGCGGATCTGGTACTGGTATGCAAAAAGCTCTATAAACAGACAATGAACGCCGATTGTTTCATTGATGCGTCACCTGTAGAGCGCTGGTATGGTGATAACGATTGGCATGAATGCTTTGTCGGTGAAATTGTGGAGGTCCTGAAAAAGGCATGAGAAATGTGTTGATAACTGGTGCTTCACGCGGAATTGGTGCTGCTGCAGCGCGCCTTTTTGCTGAAAACGGCGACAGGGTTTTTCTCAATTACTGCCATTCAGAAAAAAATGTACAGGCGCTTTGTCAGGAATTGACCGATAAGGGATACAGCGTTTTTTCCATCCGCGCAGATGTATCTGACCCACAGGCTGTTCGGAGAATGTTCGGAATTCTGAGGGAGGACAGCATTGACATTGATGTGCTTGTCAACAATGCCGGCATTGCACAAACCAAACTTTTTACTGATCTGACAGATGAAGATTGGGATAAGATGATTGCTGTTAATCTGAGCAGTGCATTCTACTGCTGTCGTGCAGCACTTCCTTCTATGATACGAAAACACAGCGGTCGCATTATCAATATTTCCTCTGTCTGGGGACAAATCGGCGGTTCTTGCGAGGTACACTATTCTGCCGCCAAAGCCGGTATGATTGGTTTGACGAAGGCGCTCGCTATGGAGGAAGGTCTTAGCGGTATTACCGTCAATTGTATTGCACCCGGTGTCATTCAGACAGATATGCTTTCTCCCTACAACGATGAGGAATTGCAGGCCCTCAGGAATGAAACCCCCACCGGCACATTGGGGACTCCGTCTGATGTGGCTCATGCCATTTATTTTCTCGCATCTCCTGCTTCTTCTTTCATTACGGGTCAGGTACTCGGTGTCAACGGGGGCTTATGCTGAATAGCAGGGATTTGATCCTGAATTTCCTGACATCTAAACACAATGAGCTTCAGCAAAAAGCCGATGGAGTTTGTTCCATCGGCTTTTTTTGAGTGTTTCTGCGACTGTTATCTGCCCATCTTCATGGTGCCGAGTTTAGTCAGATCGAGAGCAGAAGCATCTACCAATGCACTGCTGTCCTTCTGATCTTCACTGACGGAAGGTATCGTGCCGCTGAGTTGTCCCAGAACACTCTCAGCGCGCAGATTCATAAACAGTTTCAAAGCAGCTGTTCCCGCTGTAAAATCATCATAACTGCAGAAAGAAGTTGTATCTTCCTTCACATAGCTATCAATCAATGCGGTAACACGTTCCAGAGTTTTTTCAAATGTACCTGACTGTACATACTTCTCGGCAATCTGGCGGAGATATTCGTGATATTTTTCACGGTAGGTTTCATTCTCCAGAAGTTTTGCAATGATCGGACGTTCTTCTTTACTGACACCGTTAAAAACCGTGTCAATCGCATAATTGACCGCAGAAGACGCATCGTGCAGCTGATACGTTCCAAAGGAAAGGTTATAGTCCCATGGCAGCATGGAAAGCTGACCGTTTGCCTCTGTCAGAATATAGTTGTGGCAATTTGATGAAAGATAGCTATCGAGATTGACAAGGAAAACATTGCAGGCAATGTAACGCAGCAGCTCATCTACGTTGATGACACTTTCCAAATCTTCCCCCTCGCTGATCTTTTTAAGGGAAGCTATCAGACGCTGCTTGTCTTCATCTGTGATTTTGTTCAGGTTATTGTCAAAGATATTGCTATAGCTTTCGGCGTTATCATCAATATAGGTCAGATCAACACCATTTCTGCCGCCATCCATACCGCCGGGCATTTTTCCTCCGTCCATCTTATCAGGGAAATTGCCGTTTTCCGGTCTTTCGGGAAAGTTCTGTCCGTCAGGTCTTTGCGGAAAATCACTGTTTTCGGTTTTTTCGGGAAAATTCTGTCCGTCAGGCATTTGCGGAAAATCACCGTCCGGACGTTCGTTCATGTCCATTCCTTCCGGCTTGTAGGCTTTTACTGTGTTTTCAGCACCATAAAGACGTTCAAGGTAACTATCATCTGCGTCTTCAATCGCTAAAAAGAATCCGTAATGCTCCCCATTGACGCTGATATTGGCAAAAGTACACAAAGAGCTGGGAACATTCATATAGTGCATC
>CADCQO010000088.1 GCA_902803585.1 uncultured Ruminococcus sp. | reverse complement strand
CGACACCTTTATCCAGCAGCATTTTTACGTCCATATCAGCAGGATTGCTGCCCAGCACCTGCATTGTCCAGTCATACGCCGGAAAAATCGTCGCTACAATCCGGAGCTTGCCGTCCTGCTTTGTTTCTCTGCCGCAAGCCCCCAGACACAATACCATCAGCACACAAAGAAGCATTGCTGTTATCTTTTTCATTTCATGATCCCTGCCTTGAAAAAATTCTTTGTTCCGAATTTGAAATTCGTTCTTAATTCTACCATGCTGTCACGGGCTTGTCAATAGATTTGAAAATCATTTTCATTTTTATTTTCCCGAAAAGCAGGATTGCAAAGCACCGCTGTCTGCTGACAGCTGTTCACTAATGACAGTTTTGATACAGTTGGTAAAAAAAATGTAATGCCCAGTTTAAAAGAAATTTTGTCAAGAATACTTGACAATTTGTAAAGTGTATGGTACTATAATGGCACAAGGAAAAAATTCCCTCTGCAGGAACTGCTCCGGTCAGTAATGGAGGCTTTTCAGATGGATAAAAAGGAAATTCTGGAAAAGAATAAGGGTAAAAGACGCAATACTCTTGATGAACGTGAACAACGAGTATATAACTCCTCCTTCGGTTTTGGTGCGGTGGTAGTAGGAATCCTTTGCTTGCTTTTTAGTGTTTTTCGTGCATTTCAGCACTATACATTCTACGAGTTCGTTACAATTATTCTCGCTTATCTCTGCACCACTTTCCTCTACCAGTATAAGAACATCAAAAAGCCGTTCTACTTAATAGCAGGAATCGGAACAGGTATGGCTGCTCTTCTTTGCGCCGCTCTGTTCTTGTGGGTGAATTTGTCATGAACGATAATGATATCATATTTCAGAACCGACTCCGTGTGGCCCGTGCTGAAAAACGTATCTCACAGGGCGATTTGGCTGAATTGGTCGGCGTTTCCCGTCAGACAATCAGCTCTATCGAAAACAATCAGTTCTGCCCCAGCGCAAGACTGGCTCTGCTGATCTGTATCGCCCTTGATAAAAAATTTGAAGATCTTTTCTTCTTTGAATGAGCTTATACGTTATTTCTTCATATACATTCCTCCTCAACGGCAGCTTCTTTTGCTGCCGCAACTCCTACAACAAGTTTTCTTCATATATATCTACTCCTAAAAATGGCAGCTCTTTTGCTGCCACAACTCCTACAATAAGTTTTCTTCATATACATTCCTCCTCAACGGCAGCTTCTTTTGCTGCCGGAACCCGACAGTAAGTTTTTCTTCATATATACATTCCTCCTAAAAAGCACCACTCCCCCGATCGTCCTTTCGGAATCGGGGGAGCGGTGTTTTCTGTATATGACAGGAATTCTGCGGACTGCCCGCTGTCTGAAAAAAAGGGCGGAACAGTATGTCTGCCCGCCCTCTGCTATTCGGAAAATTATCGGATCAGTGAACCCGGAGCAATGTCTTCAAGGAAAATGACTTTGACATCATCGCCTGCATCTGCCGCCAGAATCATGCCGTTGCTCTCTACGCCGCAAAGCACCGCCGGTTTCAGGTTCGATACCAGTACAACCGTTTTACCGGTCAGCTCATCGGGCGTGTAGTACTGCGCAATGCCGCTGGCTACCGTTCTCTCTCCTGTGCCGTCGTCCAGCGTCAGCTTCAGCAGCTTGCGGGATTTCTTGACAGGCTCACAGGCGAGTATCTTTGCCGCACACAAACGAACCTTCATAAAGTCCTCAATGCCGATTACTGCCACGCCTTCCGGCTTTTCTGCGGCTCCGGAAGCCTTTTTCTCTACGGCGGGCTTTTCAGCCGGCTTTGCGGAAGCTGTCTGTGCCGTGCTGATCAGCTTGTTCAGCTCCCCGATTTCCTTCTCTACGTCAATACGCGGGAAGATAATCGCACCTTTATGCACGGTGACCGTTCTCGGAAGTGTGCCGAAAGTATCTGTCGTATCATAAGCGACTGCATCTTTATCTGCGCCGATCTGCTCCCATACCATCGGCATAGTAGACGGCATGAAGGCAGACAACAGCGTGGATACAATGCGGATGGTTTCCAGAAGATTATAGAGCACACACGCCAGACGGGGATAGCTGCTCTCGTCCTTTGCCAGAATCCACGGTGTCGTTTCGTCAATATACTTGTTGGCTCTCGCTACAACATTGAAAATTGCTTCAAGTGCCTTGTTAAGCTGTGTTTTGTCAACATACTCGTCAACGATTGCACTCAGGGCGGTTGCCTGTGCGATCAGGTCATCATCAAAATCGCCGCTCTGCTGCTGTTCGGGCAAAGTTCCGCCGAAGTACTTCTCTGCCATCGCAACGGTACGGGAAACAAGGTTGCCCAGACCATTTGCCAGATCGGTATTGATGCGGTTAATCATAATTTCATTGGAGAAAGAACTGTCTGCGCCGAGTGCCATCTCTCTCAGAATATGGTAGCGGATAGCATCTGCACCATAACGCTCACCGAGCATGAACGGATCAACCACGTTACCGAGTGACTTGCCCATCTTTTTGCCGTCAAAAGTGATCCAGCCATGCACAGCCAGATGCTTCGGCAGCGGCAGATCAAGCGCCATCAGCATAGCCGGCCAGATAATCGCATGGAAACGCATGATATCCTTTGCTACCATATGCACATCTGCCGGCCAGAAGGTATCATAATCGTTGTAGCGGTCGTTGCCGTAACCCAGAGCAGTGATATAGTTGGAAAGGGCATCTATCCACACATAGACAACGTGCTTTTCGTCAAATGTCACGGGAATACCCCAGCGGAAACTCGTCCTTGAAACGCAGAGATCCGCCAGTCCGGGCTTGATGAAGTTGTTGACCAGTTCCAGTGCGCGGGTTTTCGGACGAAGATAGTCTGTTTCTGTCAGGAGTTTCTCGATTCTTTCGGCAAAGGGTGACATTTTGAAAAAGTACGCCTCTTCCTTTGCTTCAACCACAGGTCTGCCGCAGTCAGGACATTTGCCGTCTACCAGCTGTGATTCTGTCCAGAAGCTCTCGCAGGGCGTACAATACTTGCCTTTGTATTCACCCTTATAGATATAGCCTTTGTCGTACAGATCCTTGAAAATCTTCTGTACAGCGGCAACATGATAGTCGTCTGTTGTACGGATATAGCGGTCATAGCTGATATTCATATACTGCCAAAGACTTTTGAACTTTTCCACAATCTTATCAACATAGGCTTTTGGGGTAACACCCGCTTCATTTGCCTTCTGTTCGATTTTCTGACCATGCTCGTCAGTACCCGTCAGGAACATGACATCGCAGCCCTGCATTCTTTTGTAGCGGGCAATAGAATCACACGCTGCGGTCGTATAGCAATGACCGATATGCGGATTGCCCGACGGATAATAAATCGGCGTTGTAATATAATATTTCTCTCCGTTATGCTTCTGCATACTCGCTCCTCCTGTCTTTTTATTCTGTATCAGGCGTTCGTTTCGTCTGTCTTGATGAGGTAGATCTTATCGTGCAGTTTAAAGCCTGATTTTTTGAAAAGTGCCATTGCCGCCGCATTTTTGATATGCGTATACAGAATGGGCTTTTTTCCGCAGGCAATAATACGGTTGATGATAAAACAGCACATCTCATAGCCGATGCCCTGACGGCGATGGTCAGCCAGCACTGCAACAGACTTGATGCGGATATAGTGGTCTGTATGACTGCCGATAACGACATTTGCCAGCATCTTTCCGTCTTTGACATAGGCGTAAAGCTGTGTGTTCAGATATTCATTGACCTTTCTGTCAAACTTTTCATACCAATGGAATTCTTCACGGCAGGCACGATAAAACTCCGTCACCAGACGAACGTGTTCCGGATTGTTCTTGTCAATATGAATAATGGTTTCGCCGTCAGGAGCTTCCTGTATCTCTCCGCCGTCATAGACAAAAGCCGCCAGTGAAAGTTCGTCCTTGACAACGTAGCCGTATTCGAGAGAGGCAAGTGCATACAGATCCGAAAAATTCTCGGAAACCTCATGCTTCAGATAAATTTCCGGCTTGGTAATATGCGAATCTCTCAGAAAACGGCAGATATCAATCAGCTTTGCCGTGTCTGTTTTTATCGCTGAAGACGTCCAGATCCATACTCTGTTACCGTGATGCGGCAACAGGATAACGGCATTTTTGTGGTCACTGTAAATATCCCAATCATCGGCAAAACGAGCAGACTCGATGTAGTTAAAAAGCAGCGCGTCATTACGATATTCGCTGCCGCTGAAAATAGCATCGTCACCGCTGATTTTCTCAAATATAGTAGCCATTCCTTTTCCCTCCGTTTGCTGCAAAAATAAGGTGGACAAATACGCCTGTTCTCTCTATTGTAGCGCAATCTGTGCCCAATTTCAATACACGATTTTGGCTTTCAGTCAAAGAATGAGAAATATTTCTCAATATTTTTTCCGATTTCCCCAAAAAACAGGAAGATTATTCCAATTTTTCCCAATAATTGCAAAACGGCCGCCCGACTTGTATTTTCAGACAAAATGATGTATAATAGTTCCGGAACTATCAAACCTCAGAAAAAAGGAGATGCCCCTATGATTTCACAGACATTCACCATTACAAACAGTGTCGGTCTGCATATGCGTCCTGCCGGTGTTTTCTCGAGCGCAATGCAGCGTTTTCAGTGTCAGACAACCATTATCTTCAACGGCCGGCACATTGATGCCAAAAGCGTACTGATGATTATGGCTGCCGGCATCGTCTGCGGCTCCCGTATCGAGCTTGAATGTGACGGCTGTGATGAAAAAGAAGCCCTTCAGACTGCTTCAGAACTGATTTACGGCGGCTTGGAAAATGTGTAAGAACGGCAAAGGGTAACGACCGAACGGTTGTTGCCTTTTTGCTTTTTCACTGTGCCGCCGCAAAGGAACATTCAGTTCATCATCGGATCAAATTCCCTGAGCTGTATGCCGCCGTATGCCCCGCAGGCGTATTGATAGCTGACCATATCATGCGAGGGATAGATAGATTCCGCCCGCACCAGACCTTCAGCCGCCAATGCTTTCAGTTCCTGCTCCGCCAGCTGTCTGCGTACTTCTGCGGAGCCTTTCTGATAACCGGCACTTTTGACCAGCGCACGGATTCGTTCATCTGCCTTCTGCATTTGCTGCAGTTCTTCGTCCGTCAGTCCCTCTGATGAGGTTTCCTGCGAGGACTGCGGGGACTGTACGGGAAGCGCTGCGGCGGAAATAACGCTGCTCTGACCTTCTTCAGAAACAGGAATCACTATTTCAGAGGGTGAAGCGCCGCAGCCTGTCAGCATAACGGCACTCAGCACAAAAAGCAGGACAGCAGAAAACGGTTTCTTGTTCATGGTAAGATGCTCCTTTGTTCTCATTTTACCATTATAATCCACTGTGCCCCCGAATGGTTACAAATTTTTTGGCTGTACCGTTCCGAGCATTTCCCCGTTCCCATCATTTCCCGTTTGCCGGTTTTCCCGCAGGCGACTGCTGATGCGCTTTATCAGGGGAATTTCAGCGATATTTTTCTTTTAAAGAATCATACTGATGAAATAATCTGTATAATATAAGCAATTGTGCTGGTTTACACAATCATGCTCCTTGTAATACAAGAAAGGGTGAGTCACTCACATGATAAGAATTGGACTGGATATCGGTTCTACCACTGTAAAATGTGTAGCACTGGACGAGAACAACCAACTCATCTATAAAGTATATGAACGTCACTATTCGCAGATTACGGAAAAAATTTCCGAACTGCTGCGCCGTCTTCGTCAGGAACTGCCCGAAGCCGATAATGCCCTTATCGCTATGTCGGGTTCTGCCGGCATGGGCGTGGCAGATGCCTGTCATATCGACTTTATACAGGAAGTTTACGCGACCCGTGTCGCTGCAAAAACCTTTATTCCCGCCGCTGATGTGATCATCGAACTGGGCGGTGAAGACGCAAAAATTCTTTTTTTGTCCGGCGGTATGGAAGTACGCATGAACGGTTCGTGTGCCGGCGGTACAGGCGCTTTTATTGACCAGATGGCAACGCTCCTCAACGTACCGATCGAAGAGCTGGACGGTCTGGCCGCACAGCACGAAAAGACCTATACCATCGCTTCCCGCTGCGGTGTTTTTGCCAAGACGGATATACAGCCTCTCCTCAATCAGGGTGCTAAAAAGACGGATATTGCCGCCAGTATTTTTGGCGCTGTTGTGAATCAGACAATCGCAGGACTGGCGCAGGGACGTGAAATTACAGGCAATATCGTTTATCTCGGCGGCCCGCTGACGTTTATTCCCCAGCTTCGCAAGAGTTTCGATAAATCTCTCAAAACAACCGGTCTGTGTCCGGAAAACTCACTCTACTACGTTTCAATGGGTGCCGCGCTTTGTGCGGACAAAACCATTGATCTCGACCAGACAATTGAAAAAATTTCCGTTTATCGGGGTTCCGGCAACTTTGCTTTTAACAAACCGCTGTTTAACAATCAGCAGGAACTGGACGCTTTCCGTGAACGTCATGCAAAGGCAAAGATCAGGCGCGGCGAACTGAAAGGCTACAGCGGCAAGGTATATGTCGGCATAGATGCAGGCTCTACCACCGTCAAGGGCGTTGTCACCGCAAAGGACGGCACACTGCTGTACTCGGAATATCTGCCCAACAGCGGTAATCCTGTACCGATCGTCAAAGCCTTTCTGGAACATATCTATACAATTTGTCCGGACGTGCGTATTGCCGGTTCAGCCGTCACAGGCTATGGCGAGGAAATCATCAAAAACGCTTTCGGCGCAGATATCGGCATTGTAGAAACGATTGCCCACCTCACCGCCGCCAAGAGCTTTATGCCTGATGTCGAGTTTATTATTGATATCGGCGGTCAGGACATCAAGTGCTTTAAAATTCGCGGCGGCACAATTGACAATATCTTCCTCAATGAAGCCTGCTCCTCCGGCTGCGGTTCTTTCCTCCAGACTTTTGCCAATGCACTCGGCTATTCCTCCGAAGAATTTGCAAAGTTAGGACTTCTTGCCAAGCAGCCCGTTGACCTTGGTTCACGCTGCACCGTGTTCATGAACTCGTCCGTTAAACAGGCGCAAAAGGACGGTGCTACCATAGAGGACATCTCCGCAGGACTGTGTCTGAGCGTTGTCAAAAACGCCCTGTATAAAGTCATTCGTGTGGCGAATCCCTCCGAACTGGGAAAGAAAATCGTTGTGCAGGGCGGTACTTTCCTGAATGATGCCGTACTCCGTGCCTTTGAGCAGGAAATGGGTACAAATGTTATCCGTCCGGAAATTTCCGGTCTGATGGGCGCTTATGGTGCGGCACTTTATGCAAGAGAAAAATGCAGTGCAAAACGTCCTTCTGCGATTCTCAGCGCACAGCAGCTGAAAACATTCACCCACGAAATCCGCTCGGTCAATTGCGGCGGCTGCAGTAATAATTGCCGCCTGACAGTCAATACATTCAGCGACGGCAGAAAATTTATCGCCGGCAACCGCTGTGAAAAGCCTGTCACCAAAAAAGCACCTGATGACAGCATGAATATCTACCATTACAAGCTGGAACTGCTGAAAAGCTATCAGCCTAAAAAGGGCAGGCGGGGACAGATCGGCATTCCTCTGGGTCTGAATATGTTTGAAATGCTGCCCTTCTGGCACACTTTCCTGACAAAACTCGGCTTTGAGGTCATCACCTCGCCGCTGTCCAACCGTAAACTCTACCTGAACGGTCAGCAGACAATTCCCTCTGATACCGTCTGTTTCCCTGCCAAACTGATTCACGGCCATATACAGTGGCTGCTGGATAACGGCATCAAAAGTATTTTCTACCCCTGTATGTCTTACAACTTTGATGAGCGTCTTGGTGACAACCATTATAACTGCCCCGTTGTCGCCTACTATCCTGAAGTTATTTCCGCAAATGTCAAGGAAATCGAAAATATCAGGTTCTTCCATGACTTTGTCGGCATTCACCGGCCGAAGGACTTCCCGAAAAAAATCTGTTCCGCACTTCAGCGGTTCTACCCCGACATTACGGTCAGAGAGGTAAAAGCTGCTGCAGAAGCTGCCTATGCCGCCTATGAACTTTACCTGAAAAAGGTGCGTATTTTCGGCAAAGAAATCATTCTGCGGGCACGGGCTGCCGGAAAACGCATTATTGTGCTGGCAGGTCGTCCCTACCACGTTGACCCCGAAATCAATCACGGCATTGATAAGCTCATCAACAGCTTTGATGTCGCCATCATCTCGGAGGACGTTGTAAGCTGCTATGAAAAGAAGCGTACCACCGGCGTTCTGAACCAGTGGACGTATCATTCCCGTATGTATGCGGCGGCAGAGTACGTTTCCCGCCACCCTGACATGAACCTTGTACAGTTAGTATCCTTTGGCTGCGGTGTAGATGCTATCACGACAGACGAAGTCCGCGCCATTCTGGAACGTCACAATAAAATCTACACCCAGATCAAGATTGACGAAATTACCAATCTCGGCGCTGTCAAGATCCGTCTGCGCTCTCTTCTTGCCGCACTCTGATCCGGACACCTGAACCCCGCTCACACTACTTTTCGGGAGGCTTGTTTCTATGGCTAAATTAGTTTATGACAAAGACGGCAGACTGCTGTTTACAAAAGAAATGAAAAAGGAATATACCATCCTTTTTCCCATGATGGCAAAAATTCATTTCAACCTGATGAAAAATATCTTTGCACAGTTCGGCTACAAAGTGGAGCTGCTCGAAACAGAAGGCCCCGAAATCGCACAGGTAGGTCTGAAATATGTGCATAACGATACCTGTTATCCCGCTATTCTGACGATCGGTCAGCTCATTCACGCCGTAGAAAGCGGAAAGTATGATGTCAACAAAATCGCTCTTCTGCTGACACAGACAGGCGGCGGCTGCCGTGCATCCAATTATATCCATCTCCTGCGAAAAGCACTTGTCAAAGCAGGCTATGACAAAATTCCTGTCATTTCTCTGAATATGTCCGGTATGGAAAAGAATCCCGGCTTCAGCATTTCTATTCCCCTCCTGCGCCGTCTGTCCGCTGCCGGTCTGTACGGCGACATGATTATGAGTCTTGCCAATCAGGTACAGCCTTATGAGGTCAGCGAGGGTGACACGGATAAGATGATCGCAAAATGGACAAAACAGCTTACGATCATTCTTTCATCAGGCTACGGCTTTACCCGCAGGGAGCTGGCAAAGTATCTGGACAGAATCGCTGAGGATTTTTCCCGAATCGAAATCAAACGTGTTCCGAAAATCAAAGTCGGCATTGTCGGTGAAATATATGTCAAATACGCCAGCTTAGGCAACAATAATCTGGAACGCTTCCTGAAAGAACAGGATTGTGAGATCAATGTGCCCGGACTAATCGGCTTTGCCATGTTCAAGGTTGACAACCGTCTGGAGGACTATAAGCTTTACGGCGGAAGCAAACTGAAATATTTTGTCGTCAAAAAACTTATGGACTTCCTGACGGACTATGAAACACTCGTTATCCAGAGTCAGACAAAATTCGGCTTCCGTCCGATTACCCGCTACCAGCATATCAAAGAACTGGTAAAGGGTGTTGTCGGCTACGGCAGCAAAATGGGCGAAGGCTGGCTTCTGACCGCCGAAATGCTGGAACTGGTAGAATGCGGCTTTGAAAATATCGTTTGCACACAACCTTTCGGCTGTCTTCCGAACCATATCAACGGCAAAGGCATGATACGCAAGATCAAGGAACGTGACGAGCGGGCCAATATCGTGGCAATTGACTATGACCCCGGTGCGCCCCGTGTCAATCAGGAAAACCGCATCAAGCTCATGTTGGCGGTAGCAAAGGAAAGACTGGATGAACAGACCGCAGCACAGTAACCAATGAGGAATGTACGATGAAAAAATGGGAAAAACTCCCCCCGCAATTCCGGAATGATGCCGTAAGACCTTATTACGACACACTTTCCCGCAAAACCGGCAGTCTGATACTGAAACGGTGCTTTGACATACTGACAGCACTTATCCTGACAATTATCTGCATACCGTTTATGCTGATCATTGCTGTCTGGATCAAGTGCGACTCAAAAGGCGGTGTATTCTTCCTGCAAAAGAGAATCACGAAATACGGCAGACCATTCCGTATCGTGAAATTCCGCACAATGGTTTCCGATGCAGAAAAGCAGGGCACACAGGTGACCGTTCAGAATGACAGCCGTGTGACCAAAGCTGGAAAGTTTCTGAGAAAGTGCCGTCTGGACGAACTCCCCCAGCTTTTCAATGTGCTGAAGGGAGATATGACCTTTGTCGGCACACGTCCCGAAGTACCAAAATATGTTGACGGCTACACCAATGAAATGTACGCTACACTGCTGATGCCGGCGGGTATTACGTCTTTGGCAAGCATCAAATTCAAAGATGAAGAAAAACTGCTCAGCGGTGCAGACGACACAGATGAAGTGTACCTTCATACCGTTCTGCCCCAGAAAATGGCATACAATCTGGAGTACATCAGCAAATTCAACTTTTTCTATGACATCAAACTCATGTTCATGACCTTTTTCGCAGTGCTGTAAATTCTTCTCAGCTGCCCCTCAGACAGCAGTGCTGAAAAATCATCAATCGTCTTCTGCTGTAAAAAAACAGCATGTACACTCTCCGATAACGGAAAATGTACCTGCTGTTTTTGTTTGTAACATATGGAAAAGACTGCCCATGCTGTCTTCAGGACAAAGCCCGACAGCCGTCTTTAATTCTGAAGCTGTTCCATCTGGTAGATCTCGAAAATGTCGCCTTCCTTGATGTCGCTGAAACGATCGAGCGTGATACCGCATTCAAAGCCGGCTGCTACTTCCTTGACGGAATCCTTGAAACGCTGCAGAGATGCGATCACATCATCAGCGATAACAATACCGTCACGCACCACTCTTACCTGTGCGCCTCTCAGCACCTTGCCGCTCAGTACATAAGAACCGGATACCAGACCGACATTTGTAATTTTGTAGGTCTGACGTACTTCGACTTTACCGAGAATGACTTCCTTGAACTTCGGCGCCAGCATACCCTTCATGGCAGCTTCGATTTCTTCAATACAATCATAGATGATTCTGTACAGACGCATATCTACGCCGTCACGCTTTGCGTTTTCTTCTGCTACGGCATCAGGACGCACATTAAAGCCTACAATGATGGCATTGGAAGCGGAAGCAAGCATAACGTCAGATTCACGAATCGCACCGACACCGCTATGAATAACATTAACACGAATCTCTTCATTCGTCAGCTTTTCGAGCGACTGACGGACAGCTTCCACAGAACCCTGCACATCTGCCTTGACAATAATCTTGAGTTCCTTCATATCGTCCAGACGCATCTGGTCAAAGAGGTTATCCAGCGTTACCTTTGTACGGCTGTTGAAGCGTTCTTCCTTTTCTGCCGTCTTACGCTGCTCGACCAGTTCACGGGCCAGACGTTCATCTGATACGGCGTTGAAAATATCTCCGCCTGTCGGCACATCGTCCAGACCAGTAATTTCAACCGGAACAGACGGCCCTGCATTCTTTACACGCTGTCCCTTATCATTCATCATCGCACGCACACGTCCGACTGTTGTACCTGCTACGATGATATCTCCAACATTCAGAGTACCGTTCTGTACCAGTACAGTAGCGATAGGGCCTCTGCCCTTGTCCAGACGTGCTTCAATCACTGTACCTTTAGCGGCTCTGTCCGGATTTGCTTTCAGTTCCTTCATATCTGCTACAAGCAGCACCATCTCAAGAAGATCGTCAATACCTTCCTTTGTATGGGCAGATACAGGAATGACCGGTGTGTCGCCGCCCCATTCTTCGGGAACAATCTCATATTCCGTGAGCTGCTGCTTCACCTGCTCCACGTTTGCACCGGGCTTATCTATCTTATTGACAGCGACGATAATAGAAACGCCTGCTGCCTTTGCGTGGTTGATTGCCTCTATCGTCTGCGGCATGATACCGTCATCTGCTGCAACAACGAGAATCGCAATATCGGTTACCTGTGCACCTCTTGCGCGCATGGTAGTAAATGCTTCATGTCCGGGCGTATCAAGGAAGGTGATCTCCCTGTCGTCAATAGAAACACGATAAGCACCGATATGCTGTGTAATGCCGCCGGCCTCAGTAGCAGTAACGTGAGCATGACGGATACAGTCAAGCAGAGAGGTCTTACCATGATCAACGTGTCCCATGACAACGACAACGGGCGCACGGGTCACCAGATTCTCATCTGCATCGTCACTGTCATCAATGATTCTCTCTTCGATCGTTTCGATGGTTTCCTTTTCTACCTTTGCGTGGAACTCCATCGCCACGAGGGAAGCAGTATCAAAGTCAATGACATTGTTCACGCTCGCCATAACACCCAGCGCCATCAGCTTTGTAATAACCTCAGCCGCTCTTGCTTTCAGACGGAGTGCCAGCTCACCAACCGTGATTTCATCGGGAATCTGTACGGTAAGGGGCTTTGCTTTTCTGTCCTTTTCAATGCGGCGCATTCTTTCCTGCTCGGTTTCCTTGCGGGAATTGCGGGGCTTGCCTCTCTGCTGGGAACGCTGTGTGATCTTCTGACGGGAAACAGTATTGACGTTGTGCATCTTCTCGCTCGCCATACGGTCGTATTTCTCATTATAGCGCTCAATATCCACATTAGAAGAACGTGTATTGATGACACGGCTTCTGCTGCCAAAAGAACCGTCCTGCTGGCTTTCAGTATTCTGCGGGGCTGCGGGTGCTGCCGGCTGCTGCTTGGCAGGTGTTCTGGGTGCTGTACCTGCCGCAGGTGCAGCGGGCTTTTTACCATCTCTGGGCTGCTGGGGTTTGCGTTCGCCCTCTGCGCCCTGTTTATTCTGCCGTCCTTTTTCGGCTTTTCTGTCGCCGGACGGCTTCGCAGCATCCTGCTGCTTTTTGGGTCTGTCCTGCTTCTTGCCGGATTCTCTCTGCTCGGCAGGCTTCTCCGCTTTGGGTGCAGGTGCGGGAGCTGCCTCTGCTGTTGCATCACCTGACGCAAAATAAGCCGAAAAGCTGATGACGCTGTTGGCCTGTGTGAAATGCTCAAAAATAACATTCAGTTCATCTTCTGTGAGAGCCGTTGCCGGCTTTTTGACAACGCCCAGACGTGCCTTCAATACATCGGCTACCTCTCTGTTAGATACGTTCAAATCCCTTGCGACCTCACTCAGCTTATACTTTATCATATACATTCCTCCTGATCATTCTCTGTACCAATGGTTTTCATCGTTTTGGCAAAGCCGCTGTCACTGATGGCAATAATCCCTGTTTGCTTTCGCCCGACAGCATGTCCTATCGCGTCCATACCGAAAGCCGTCTGCAGCACATCGGTACTGGTCTGTTCCGCTATCTGACGGATCGACCGGCTGGTTCGCTCTGAAATATCCGCCGCCAGCACCAGCAATGCACATTCTCCCTTTTGCATTGCTTCTGCCGCCGCATCAAACCCCATCGCTGTTTTTCCTGCTCGTCTTGCTATTCCCAACATTGACAACAGTTTTTCCTTCATATACGCCAACTTCCCCCAAGTATGATAAAATGACAGCTCCTTTTCCGGTGCTAAAGCTGCCCCAATTCTTCCGCCAGACGGTCATATACTTCGTCCGGTATCTTACAGCTGAAAGCTCTTTCCAGCCTTCTCGCTTTTCGGGCAGCCGTCAGACACGCCGCATCTCTGCACACATACGCGCCCCTGCCGGGCTTTTTGCCCGTCAGGTCGACGCTGATTTCTCCTCCGGCGATCACCTCACCGTTTTCGTCCGTGATGTCGGGTGCTTTTACGACACGAACCAGTTGTTTCTTTTCCTTCATCTCATTACAGCCGACACACTTTCTCAGCGGTATTTTCTTCTGTTTCATTCTGCAAGCCACCCTTTACGAAACTTATTCTTCTGCTGATACCTCTGCAGCAGTTTCCTCAGAGGATACCGTTTCTGCTGTTTCTTTGCCAGTTACTTCTGGCACTGTTTCTTCTGCTTCATCAGATTCAGCTGCTTCCTTTTTCTTTGAAGCGTCCTCTTCTCCGTAGAAGCCGCTTTCAGGGCGGATATCAATTTTCCAGCCCGTCAGCTTTGCCGCCAGACGCACATTCTGACCCTTGTTGCCGATTGCCAAAGACAGCTGACTGTCCGGAACAGTGACCTTGCATACTCTGTCCTGTTCGGGATCAACATTTACCCTGACAACCTCTGCCGGAGAAAGTGCCGCAGAAATGAATTTGACGGGATCATCACTGTATTCGATAATATCAATCTTTTCACCGCCGAGTGCTTCTACGATGGCACTGACACGCTGACCTCTCTGACCGATGCAGGCACCGACTGCATCGACATTTTCATCTTTGCTGTAAACGGCAATTTTTGTACGGGAGCCTGCCTCTCTGGTAATGGACTTTACTTCTACTGTACCGTCATGAATTTCGGGTACTTCGGATTCAAACAATCTTCTGACAAGATCGGGGTGTGTACGGGAAATCAGTGCTTTCGGCTCTTTTCCGCCTGTCTTGACTTCGAGAATATAGACACGCACCTGACTGCCGACTGTAAGCACTTCACCGCTGATCTGCTCATTCTTCGGCAGAATCGCAATCGACTTACCCAGACGCAGGGTAGCATTACCGGTTTTGGGATCAACCTGTTCTACAACCGCCGAAACGATTTCTTTCAGCTTGCTCTGATACTCTGCAAGTACCTGACCTTTTTCGCCGTCATGGATACCCTGACGGATCACGCTTCTGGCAGTACCTACAGCAATACGTCCGAAATCCTTCGGGTCGAGCTTGATGCCTACCTTATCGCCGGGCATAACAGAGGCAGAAATCTTTCTCGCTTCCTCAAGAATAATTTCCTTGTTGGTATCCCTGACGGTTTCCTCTACAACGGTTTTGTTCAGATAGGCTTCAAAAACGCCTTCATCGGGATCCATTTTGACCAATACATCTTCGTTGCCGCCGTAATTGCTCTTGCAGGCTGTTGCAATCGCCTTTTTAATCTGACTGATCATAAAGTCAACAGGAATACCTCTTTCTTTCTCCATCTGTCTGAGTGCTTCATAAAGCTCCGTATTTCTGTTGTCCTGCAGCTGTTCCGTTTTCTTGCTTCTCATAGTTGACCCTCCGTCATTATTGCAGTATACTGCACGAGGCAGCGTTTTGGTTATGTAACGAGATGACCCGACACAGCTTTTTTACAGTTCAAAGTCATCTAATTTAATATATACCGTATCCTTTTTGTTTATCACTCTTTCCGTTCCGTCCGTGACAATGGTGACGGTGTCCTTGTCATGGGCAACCAGCGTACCTTTGAAATCACGCAGTCCGTTTGCATCAGGACGGATCAGGCGAAGCATCACGCCCGCCCCCAGAAAGGCATCAAAATGTTCCGGCTTGACAAGCTCACGTTCAAGACCCGGAGAGGACACTTCCAGAATATAATTCTGCTCAATGGGGTCGAGTTCATCAAGCGGCGCATCGAGTGCACGGGTGACATTCTCGCAGTCCTCTATGGTAACGCCGCTTTCCTTATCGATAAAGATACGCAGATACCACTCTGCTCCCTCTTTCAGAAAACGCACGTCCCACAGGGAAAGTCCCATTTCCTCCACGATCGGCTGTACAGTTTCTGTAACAATCTCTGCGGTATTCCCCTTTTTGTTTTTCTTATTCGCCATAATTTCTCCTGTTCCTGTCATCGGCATATTTCCGCCTGACAAAAAGGCAGGCAGCTGTTTTGCCGTATTAACGATAAAAGAGCGGGTCGCCCCACTCTTTTGTCAAATAGCATATTCAGTCTACCTTAATATTAGCACACATTTTTCCAATTTGCAAGTTTTTTTAGAAAATATTTCCGCTTTACAAGCCTTTTTTGCCCGCGTCTGACTTTCTCAGATACAGTAATGATCCGCACCGTTTGCATTGAAAGTGTCGATAATCGTTTTGAGCGTTACGCTTTCGAGATATTTCTGGATAACATCAGACAATCCCTGCCAGACAGGCAAAGTAATACATTCTGCGGCACGGGGACAGTCATTGACTTCTCCGTCCAGACAGGCTACCGGTGCAAGACTGCCTTCTGTGAGGCGCAGGATTTCAGCTACTGTATACAGTTCCGGTTCTTTTGCCAGCATATAACCGCCCTGATAGCCTCTGTTCGCTTTCAGCAGACCTGAACGGCTGAGGAGGGGAACGATCTGCTCCAGATACTTTTTAGAAATTTTCTGACGTTCTGCAATATCCTTCAGGGCAATATAGCCGTCATCACGATGCATAGCAAGGTCAAGAAGCATTCGCAAAGCATATCTTCCTTTTGTCGATATTTTCATCACTAAGCCAACTCCGTTTCACTTTAATACTACTATTATACCATAGGATTTATATGCTTTTCAAGTATTTTCGACCGTTCTTTGCAAAAAATGCGTAAAAAAACGCCCAGAACGTTTAGCTAAAACAGCAGTCAGCGCCAAATTTTCTCTTTGGGAAGAAAAAAGCCGTCTGTCAGGCGTGTACAAAAACTTTTTCTATATCCGGAAGCAAGGGCAAAAAGCAGGACATTTTTATTTCTGACTGCGGAAAAAACAGCCGCCATCTTCTTTTGAGAAAAATGATTTCTGCAGAAGGAAAGCGTTTCTGCTTGATATTCAGGGCATTTTGGTGTAGAATGAAGACACGAAAGGAAAGATTCTGACGATATGGAGTGAAGAAAAATTGACAGAAGCATTAAAAAAGGAAATTGTCACCTTAAGAAGGCAAATCATTGAAGATGAATTTTCCAGTCTGAACGACAAACAGCGGGAAGCCGCTTTAGCCCTTCAGGGGCCTCTTCTGATTTTAGCAGGTGCAGGCAGCGGCAAAACAACGGTGCTTGTGAACCGTGTAGCGCATATTCTCCGCTGGGGAAATGCCTATGAAAGCGATGATCTGTACGGAGAATATTCTGCAGAAGAAATCAGCCTGATAAGAGAGTGTGCCGCCCGCAAAACCCCGCTTCCGCAGGAACTGGCAGAAAAGCTCTCCGTGAACCGTGTGAAGCCGTGGCATATTCTTGCCATTACGTTTACCAACAAAGCGGCAAAGGAACTGAAAGAGCGCATTTGCCTGAAAGTCGGTGAACAGGGAAATGATATCTGGGCTTCTACCTTCCACGCCTGCTGTACAAGAATTCTGCGCCGCT
>CADCQO010000087.1 GCA_902803585.1 uncultured Ruminococcus sp. | reverse complement strand
CACGGCTGAGAATGATCTGACCCTCTGTGATATAACCTGTCAGGTCAGGAATGGGGTGTGTCTTGTCATCTTCGGGCATAGTCAGAATCGGAATCAGCGTAATGGAACCCGCCTTGCCCTTCTGACGGCCTGCTCTTTCATAAAGCGTTGCCAGAGTCGTATACATATAGCCGGGATAGCCGCGTCTGCCGGGTACTTCCTTACGGGCGGCTGATACCTCACGGAGTGCATCTGCATAGTTGGTAATATCGGTCATAATGACGAGAACGTGCATTCCCATGTCAAATGCCAGATACTCCGCCGCCGTCAGCGCCATTCGGGGGGTAGCAATACGCTCGATAGCGGGATCGTTTGCCAGATTGACAAACATTACTGTACGGTCAATAGCACCTGTTTCACGGAAAGACTGCACGAAATAGTCGGATTCCTCGTAGGTAATACCCATTGCCGCAAAAACAACGGCAAACTGTTCATCTTTACCTCTTACAGCCGCCTGACGGGCAATCTGTGCCGCTAACTGTGCATGAGGCAGACCTGAAGCCGAGAAAATCGGCAGTTTCTGACCTCTTACCAGTGTATTCAGTCCGTCAATAGCGGAAACACCTGTCTGGATAAATTCCTGAGGATAGTCACGGGCGGCGGGGTTCATCGGCGTACCATTGATATCCATGCGTTTTTCGGGAATGATAGCAGGGCCGTCATCAATCGGATTGCCCAGACCGTCAAAGACACGGGAAAGCATATCCCCCGACACGGGCAGTTCCATCGACTTGCCGAGAAAACGCACCTTTGATTCTGCGAGGTTAATGCCGGCGGCGGAATCAAAAAGCTGTACCAGTGCATTCGTACCGTCTACCTCCAGCACCTGACAGCGGCGTTTTTCACCGTTGGGCAGTTCAATTTCACCCAGTTCATTGTAGGTAACGCCCTCTACGTCACTTATCATCATCAAAGGACCTGCTACTTCCCGAATAGTACGGTATTCCTTCGGCATCAGTCCTCACTCCTTTCGACAACATCTTCGATTTCCTTGTCGAGAATGGCGGAAATAGAGTCATATTCGCTGTCTATCTTGTCTTCCGCTTCATATTTGAATCTGCCGATACGCTCCCGCACGGGCATTGCCATCAGCAGTTCAATGTCAGCCCCCTGTTTCAGAGCTTCACCGCATTTATCATAGCACAGCAGGATTGCTCTCATCATGAGTACCTGCTTTTTCAGAGAAGTATAGGTATCTGTCGCATCAAACGCATTCTGGTGCAGATAGTCCTCGCGGATAGAACGGGCTGTTTCCAGCTTCAGACGGTCATTTGCAGAAAGTGCGTCCATACCGACAAGGTTCACGATTTCCTGCAGTTCGGCTTCGTCCTGCAGTAACGCCATCAGTCTGCCCCGCAGTTCCATAAAATCGCCTGACGCATTTTCAGCAAACCACTTTGAGAGCTGATCGGTATAAAGAGAATAGCTGGTCAGCCAGTTGATAG
Source organism: uncultured Ruminococcus sp. (assembly GCA_902803585.1). Taxonomy (GTDB): domain Bacteria; phylum Bacillota; class Clostridia; order Oscillospirales; family Acutalibacteraceae; genus UBA1213. The sequence continues at coordinate 11,065 of CADCQO010000087.1, read as the reverse complement.
CGGGGAAATGACGCTTGTAGGCGAGGTTTGCGTCCAGACCCCAGAACACCTTCACAATACGCAGGGTTGCCTGAGAAACCGGCTCAGAAATATCACCGCCCGGAGGAGATACCGCTCCGATAACGGACAAAGCACCCTCTCTTTCATCACTGCCGTTGATGACCACACGGCCGGCTCTTTCGTAGAACTGCGCCAGACGGCTTCCCAGATATGCCGGATAGCCTTCCTCACCGGGCATTTCTTCCAGACGGCCTGACATTTCACGCAGCGCCTCTGCCCAGCGGGAAGTAGAATCCGCCATCAGCGCTACCGTATAGCCCATATCACGGAAATATTCCGCAATCGTGATACCTGTATAAATAGAAGCCTCTCTTGCCGCCACGGGCATATCAGAGGTATTCGCAATCAGAACGGTTCTTTCCATCAGGGAACTGCCTGTTCTGGGGTCTTTCAGTTCGGGGAACTCGTTGAGTACGTCCGTCATTTCGTTGCCGCGCTCACCGCAGCCGATATAAACAATGATATCCGCCGCCGCCCACTTTGCCAGCTGGTGCTGTACAACGGTCTTGCCGGAACCAAAAGGACCCGGTACTGCCGCTACACCGCCCTTTGCAATCGGGAAAAGCGTGTCGATTGTACGCTGACCAGTAGTCAGAAGAATATCCGGCGAGAGCTTGCGCTTGTACGGTCTGCCCACACGCACCGGCCACTTCACGGACATAGAAACATTCATGCTCCTGCCGTCCTGCTCCAGTACAGCGACCGTTTCATCAACCGTAAAATCGCCTTCCTTGATGTTTTTCACTGTACCGCTCATTTTATTAGGAACCATGATTTTATGGAGAACGGCGGTTGTTTCCTGCACTGTACCGATAATATCGCCTGCCTGCACCTTTGCACCAGCCTTGACGGACGGCTTGAAGTGCCATTTTTTCTGGTGGTCAAGTGACGGCACTTCTACGCCTCTGGTCAGGCTGTTGCCCGCTACCTTCATGATCTCATTCAGGGGGCGCTGGATACCGTCATAAATCGCACCGATCAGACCGGGGCCAAGCTCTACAGAAAGCGGTACGCCAGTAGACTCTACCGTTTCGCCGGGGCCAAGACCGGAGGTTTCTTCATAGACCTGAATAGATGCCCTGTCGCCGTGCATTTCGATAATTTCGCCAATCAGACGCTGACTGCTGACACGCACCACGTCAAACATATTTGCATTTCGCATTCCCTCCGCAATAACCAGAGGGCCTGCTACCTTTGTAATGATTCCGCTTACCAAGTTTCACACCTCAACTTTTAAAGAGTATGTCTGAACCGACCGCCTGTTCCACAAAGAGGGAAAGCCTTTTCTGCCCGATACCCGTATTGCCCCTTACACCCGGTAAGGGAATAATAGCGGGAATGGGTCTTTCTGTGAATTTCTCCCGTTCCTTCGCACAGGCGCTGAAGATTTCTTCCGTCATATAGATGATCGCATAAAAATCGTCTTCGGTCATTTTTTTCAGAAGCTGCGGGGCGTTCATCGGCTCGTCGCAGATAAACAGATCCATTCCGACAGCACCGAAGCCCTTTATGCTCTCACTGTCGCCGATAATGGCAATGCTCTTAGCCATAAATTTCACGCAGCCTTTCTCTGATCTGCTCCTTTGCCGTTTCGGTCTTTAATCCGCCGGCAATCAACCCGATCATCTTTCTTTCATAAACACAGCCGATATAATAGCCCAGAAGCGGTTCGGGTCCTTCGCTCGAATGCCTGCACAGCTCCTTTGCCAGACGAATCAGCCGGTTATCTACAAATTTTTCAAACGAGGAAGGAGATTTCTGAAACAGTTCCATCGCTTTATCGCAGTCATACGCCTTCTGTACCTTCAGGTACTTCATCAGTGATTCACTGCCCGACAAAGCCGCCCTGACCAGTTCCGCCTTGTCCAGTCCCTCACATTCGACAATCGCCTTTTCCAGATAGTACTTGCTTGCGCCGACTTTTGCCCCGCGCAAAGCAACCTTGATATCCGTATAGAACACCAGCGTATTGAAATAGGCGATCAGGAACGGCGAACGGGAACGTCTGCTTTCCGCCAGAAATTCCTCCAGCACCGCCCTGTCTAAATACGCATCGCTCAGACGGGCATCTTTTGTTTCCGCTAAAATCTGGTAGGCACGGTTGGCGGGCCGCTGAAGCCACAGCGGGAACTGCTCAAAACGCCTGTTCTCTACCGCCTTTATCATGTCTGCTGTCGGAATCACACAAGGTTCTATCAGCAGGGATTCATAGTCCCTGTCGGACATGACACCCTTGAGAATGGTTTTCAGGTTATGGATATCGTGACGGATAAAAAACGGCTGGAACAGATTCATATCGGGAGCAATACTGCGGATATACGCCCACATTTTCTGTTTATTGCTCTCCAGTATATCGTCTACTGTTTCCCCGTCACCATAGCCCTTGTCTTTTAGATAGCGCACTAACTCGCTTTCACTTTTCAGGGCAAGCATCTGTTCTGCATCTGCTTCTGAAAACAGGCTGTTCTCCCTCGCTCTTACCGAACCAATAGAAAATTCGTATGAGTAAGACATCTCCTGCCCCCCTAATCCTTGAAAAGTTCACGGTTGACAATATCCTCTACTGCCTCTCTTCTTTCGGCAAGCAGGGCTGAAAAACTCATATTTTCCTCGATATCACCGTTTCTGAGGACAAACCCGCTGTCGATGCCGTCATAGGGCACTGTACACAAAGTGGCACGGATACCGCTCTTTTTCCTGAGCTGCTGGATAAAATCGGCAGGTACTCTGCCCAAATCCTTCGCATTCAGAAGCACTTCGCCCTCTTTTACTGCTAAGGTTGCCGCCAGACGATAGATCAGTTCAAAATACTCCTTGTCGTCCAGATGTTCCATATAGTCCAGAATATCCGCTATGGCATCGTTGATGGCGGCTCTCTTGGCTCTCAGTATCATATTGCGCTTTTCAAGCTCTCTGCGGCTCTGACAGGATTTTTTCAGACGGGTCGTCTGCTCCGTCTTTTTTTGTTCAGCACGGCTGCGTATTTCCTCTGCCTGCTGACGTGCCCTGTTCAGAATCGCCTCACATTTAGCTTTGTTTTCCGCCTGCATCTGTGCGATATTCTGCTCGCTGTCCGTCCGGATCACGGACAATATCTTTTCACCGCTGCTCATCACATCACCCACCCTTTTCACAATTATGATTCAGGGGTAACTCCCCTGCCGCAAGCCTGCTTCATACCTTGAGGTTGGGAACGGAAATAACAACAAGCAGGGATACGATGAACGCCAGAAGTGCATAAATTTCTACCAGTGTGATGGATACCATTGCCTTGGAAAAGTTCTTTTCGTCCTTTGCTGTCATCGTGATACCTGATACAGCCGCTTTTCCCTGTGCAAAACCGGAAATCATACCGCCGATGCCGATGGCAACAGATGCTCCCAGAAAAGCAAAGCCCTGACCTGTTGTCGGCAGGCTGCCGCCCAGTACACCGCAGTTAATCAGAATCAGAAAGCCTACGATAAAGCCGTACAGTCCCTGTGTGCCGGGAAGCAGTGTCAGCACCAGCATTTTACCGAACTTGGAAGAATCCTCCGACAAAACGCCCATAGAGGTCTGTGCCGCAGAACCTACACCCTTTGCAGAACCGATACCGGCAAAAACTGTTGCCACAGATGCCGCCAAAATTGCTAAAAACATACCATACATGATAATTACCTCCCGTTAATGATTGTCATTATTCTTCTTTACTGCCCTTTGTCCTGAAATATTTACTCTTTGTGGAGAACGGCTGGAAGGGTCTGCCGCCGCCCTCGTAGAATTTGCTGAACATCTCGACATACTGCAGACGCATTGTATGAACATAAGAACCCAGCGCATTCAGTCCGATTGTAATTGCATGACCGACAATGAATATGACCGCCATGAACAGGATACCTACCGGACTTGTGCCGAACAGATTCGACAGCATATTGAATACCTGCGCCATAACGCCTGTTGTCAGTCCCAGCGCTAACAGGCGGGAATAACTCAGCAGATCGCTGATATAGCTGGTAATGTCATACAGAGATGCGACACCTCCCAGCAGTTTGCCGAAAAAGCCTTTCTTTTCTCTGCCCTGTGTCAGTACCAGACCAATTGCCGCCGCCACAGCGATACCTGTACCGATATACAGTACCACCGCATTTGTTGCCATACCGACCGCCAGTACCGCCGCACCGATTAACAGCAGTATCCATAGCCCCGTATCGAAAAAGGCCTTTGCATATTCCTTCCGCTTCAGGCACACATAAAACTTACAGCCCATACCCACGATGATATGCACCATACCCAGTGCAATAGACAATATCATAATCATAAGGGCATCTTTCTGTGTGTCTAATGTCGGCCAGGGCAGCAGTGCTTTCATGGTGATTTCATTACCGGTGAACATCTTATAGAACATCGCCGGCGCATCACCGAAGATACTGCCGAATACCAGTCCCCAGAACACGGTTGCAACACCGCAGTACTGAAACAGCTTCAGGTTGTTGTACATTCGTTTGTCGGGCTTGAACACCTTAATGGCGATTGCTGTGGCAATGATCATCAGCAGACCGTAGCCCGCATCAGAAAACATCATGCCGAAGAAGAAATAAAAGAAAAATGCCAGAATCGGTGTCGGGTCAATATCCTCATGCGAGGGTGTCGAATACATTGTGACAATACTCTGTGCAGGCTCGGCAAATCTGCTGTTTTTCAGCTTCACGGGTGCGTCCTCGTCCGCCTCACCGAATTCCACCACACAGGGCGCTGCCTTTCCGCACAGGGTCTCTAATTTTGCACAGTCCTCCTCCGGAACATATCCGTTAAGGACAAAAACGTGTTTTGTCTGATCAAGATCAGCCAGCACCTTATATTTCTCCGAACGCAGCACAAAATAGTCCTGTGTTTCACAGATTGCCTGACGGTATTCCGCCAGAGCAGCAATTTCCTTGCGGGCTTCCTCGTCCTTCTGGACGGTTTCCTCACTCTTTTGTTGCTGCCGCTGCATTTTGACAGCAGGTGTACGGCTTGTCGGGTTAAGCGGCTGAGAAAAGCCGATCGTCCTCAAAGCCCTTTCTGCTTCTTCACGCTGTTTTTTCGGTGTAAAGAGCACCAGACAGGTCATATTGGCTGAGGTATAGAGTATTTCGTACTCAAATACCAGTTCCGGACATTCCTTTGCCAGCGCTTCGGAAAGCAGCGTTCCGTCAAACATCTTGGGCAGCGTACCGATCAGAACCGCCGTTGTCGGCGTATCTTTGGTATTCAGAGGGATATCAAGCTTTTTCCATGGTTCCAGCTGTGCCAGAGAGGTTCGTATACGCACCTGCTCGGCGGCGTAGTCAGCCCGCTGTTTATTCAGCTTCACGATTTTCTGACAGATACCGATGATTTTTGCAGAATCGGCAGCAATTCTTCCGATCTCATCGGGGTCTACTTCTCTGCGTCCTTTGAAGCTGTCTAACATTCCCTTTTTTTCGGGTGCGACCCTTGCAAGGATTTTCAGCGCCTGTTCGGTCAGTTCCGCATTGCGCTCAAACTGTTTGAGCTGTGCAGAGGTATCAAAGCGTTCAAAACCTTCTGCCGCCGTTTCACTGCTTTTGGTGACCTGTACCAGCGCACTGTCCTGCAGATGTTCCAGAAGGCGTTTTCTGTCCTTTCTGAGAGCAATAATCCGCACCGTTTTCATTTTTAGCTTTGCCAAATGTTTATCACCACACTTTTTCTGTTATTGTCCGGCAATCACGGTTTTGTAAGCAGTTCCACCACTAATTTCCGGACTCTGCCGATGTTCTGTCGGGCATTGTCAGAGATTTTTCCGCATTCTGTACGGGCTTGGGTTTTTGCTTCTTCAAGCTCTTTTTCCGCCTGCAGTGTCAGCAGTTTTTCGTTATCCGCTAACATTTTCTGTGCATCAGCCTGTGCTTTTTCGACGATTGCGGCCGCTTCCTGCTTTGCCTTCTGTTTGTTGGCATCTGCCTGTTTTTTTGCCTCAGCTTCCTTCTGCGCACATTCCTGCTCCGCCGCCAGTACAGCCTTCAGCATATCACTTGCCATCCGCTCAATCCCCCTTTTCTGGTATCAGACAATTGCTTCAATGTCTCATTACTATTTAACCATATTTCCGCCTGAAATTCAATCATATTTTCTATTGATTACCTCTAAAAAAAGTCATTTTTTCCCGACTTTTACTTTCTTTTCTGCAAGTTTTTTCTCTTTTTTATGCAAAAAATGCCGGCTCTTTCCCCAAAAACGGAAAAAAGCCGGCACGAAAAAAACGGAAGCTGAACACACAAGACGGGAAATTCATCTGCTGAATGTCAATCACTTGCTGCTGACTGTTCATCACCGGCAGCCGGACATTCATCACTGACAGGTGAGAGCTTTTTGATGATCTTTACACCGTCAAACTGGAGCTTGAACTGGATTCTGCCTTTATAGCGCACTGCACAGGAAAGACATTCAAACACCGCATTGAAAGCACGATTTTTCACTTTCCACGCCTCTGTCTGCTGACAGGTTTCTTTACAGGACGGACATATAAAATACATCTGGCTCTTATCTATCAGAGGATTGTCATAGTTGCAGAGATAGGTAATATGAAAGTTCAGACGGCGGTAAAATTCATCGTCTACCGGACGGATAAATGGTTCAAAGCGTTCTTTGCTGTAAATCTTTTTCAGAATTCTTGCAGTAAGGATACTATCTCCTACGGCACGGTGCAGGGGGATATCGTCCATCGGAACAGACAGTGCCTCTGCCGCTGCTTGCAGTGCCATCTGCTGTCTGACCTCAGGACGGCAGACCGACTGAAAATAGTCCTGCACGTCAGCGTAATACTTCAGGAACGGTATCCGCTGACTGCCGTAATAATATTCACAGTTGGCTTCGAGTGTGCTTAGATCTGTTGTACTCCAGCTCATTACGGTACAGTCAGCGACAAATTTTCTGAATTTGCTGATGGCGTAAGTGAAAGTAGCACCGTGCTTCAGGTCTTCATTCGTGATTTGTGTCAGTTCTTTTACAGTAGCATTCAGGCGTTTGGTAATATCAGGACGGACAAAAATAGAGAACTGCCCGATAATATTCATTTCCTCATCCAGCTTCACCGCACCCAGCTCGATGATCTCGTTGATAAAACTCCGGGTGCGTTTGCAAAAGCCGCTGTTCCATTCCAGATCAAGCACCACATACTGCATATCAGCCGCCTTTGCTCTGCGCCTTCAGCCGCAGTTCCTTGTTCAGAATCATCTTGCGCATACGGATACAATGGGGAGTGACTTCTACCAGCTCATCATCGTTGATGAATTCCAGCGACTGTTCCAGACTGAGGATTGTGGGCGGTGTCAGTTTGAGAGCGTCATCAGAACCAGAAGCTCTTGTATTGGTCATGTGCTTTTTCTTGCAGACATTGACAACCATATCCTCATTTTTGGGATTAGCGCCGATAATCATGCCCTCATACACTTCTACGCCGGGACCGATGAAAAGTCTTCCTCTGTCCTGTGCAGCAAACAGTCCGTAAGCGGTGCTTTCGCCTGTTTCATGCACGATCAGAGAACCTTGCAGACGGGACTGTATCTCGCCCTTGTACGGTTCATAGCCGTCAAAGATATGGTTCATGATGCCGTTACCGTTGGTATCGGTCATGAATTCGGAACGGTAGCCCATCAGACCTCTTGCAGGAATACGGAATTCAATGTGTGTCACGCCGGATTCACGGGTTCCCATGTTGACCAGCTCCGCCTTGCGGGGGCCGAGCTTTTCCATGATAGCACCGACATAGTTATCAGGTACTTCGATCATGAGCAGTTCCATCGGCTCCTGCAGCTGACCGTCTATCTGCTTCATAATAACTTTCGGACGGGATACCTGAAATTCAAAATTCTGACGGCGCATGGTTTCGATCAGGATAGAAAGGTGCAGTTCACCTCTGCCGGATACCTTGAAAGTATCAGCGGAGTCGGTTTCCTCCACACGCATGGCGACGTTTGTTTCCACTTCCTTGAAAAGTCTGTCACGCAGGTTGCGGGAAGTGACATATTTACCGTCACGGCCGGCAAAGGGACTGCTGTTGACCATAAACAGCATGGAAACAGTCGGTTCATCAATCTTTACAAAAGGAAGGGGTTCCTGATGTTCGGGGTCACACGCAGTTTCACCGATATTCAGATCTGCAATACCGGATACTGCTACAATATCGCCCAGTTCCGCACTGGCGGCTTCCACCCTCTTCAGACCTTCAAAGGTATACAGCTTGGTGATTTTGGCATTCTTCCGGCTTCCGTCATTGTGGCAGAGCGTAATGTTCTGTCCTACCTTGCAGCTGCCCCGCTCTACACGGCCGATACCGATACGGCCTACATATTCATCATAGTCAACATTCGAGAACAGGAGCTGCAAAGGGCCGTTCCTGTCACCTGTAGGTGCAGGGATTTCCTCTAAAATCTTATCAAACAGCGGTTTCATGTCCGTTCCCGACTGGTGTGGGTCAAGTGTTGCATAGCCGTCACGGGCAGACGCATAGACAACCGGAAAGTCCAGCTGGTCTTCATCTGCACCCAGTTCGATGAACAGATCCAGCACCTCGTCTATTACTTCCTCAGGTCTTGCACCGGGTCTGTCAATCTTATTGACGACGACCAGCGGTTTTTTGCCCAGTCCCAGTGCCTTCTTCAGTACAAAGCGGGTCTGCGGCATACAGCCTTCAAAGGCATCTACCAAAAGCAGCACGCCGTCTACCATCATCAGGATACGTTCTACCTCTCCGCCGAAATCAGCGTGTCCCGGAGTATCGACAATATTGATTTTTGTATCCTTGTACATGACAGCAGTATTTTTTGACAGAATGGTAATGCCTCTTTCTCTTTCCAGATCGTTGGAATCCATGACACGCTCTGCCACTGCTTCATTTTCTCTGAAAATGCCGCTCTGGTGCAGAAGCTGATCTACCAGTGTTGTCTTACCGTGATCTACATGGGCAATGATTGCCACGTTGCGCAAATTCTCTCTCGTATCCATGAAAAGCCCCTCTTTTTTCGACAATAATAAACGAAAGTATTATAGCATATTTTTAAATTTGACACAAGAAAATCCATAAAATATTGAATTTTCTGCAATAAGACAAAAAATAACTCCCCAGAACACGGAGTTTTGGGGAGTTTTGAAGTATGACGGGTCAAAGACCGTCAGAAGGATCGGAAATTATTCAGACTTTCCTGACTTCTTCGCCAGAACGACAGCTGCAACTGCTGCGCCGGATACGAGGAAGATTACCAGAAGGATAACCATGTTTGCGCTGTCACCTGTGGGAATATTGTGAGAAGGCTGTACAACAGAGGTATCTGAGGTTCTGGAAGTCTGCTGAGAGGGCTGCTGAGAAGGATCCTGAGAGGGCTGCTGAGAAGGATCTTTAGAAGGCTGCGGATCATCGTTCGGCTTGCCGGTATAGATGAAATCGCCGCCGTCAATAGAGTAGCTGACAGGCCACAGTTCAAGGTCTTCACCTGTTGTATCAAACTTTACAGTGATGGTAGCTGCCTTTTCAACTGTAAACTCGATGTTGGTCTGGCTGTTCTGTGTTCTGTCATGATCTGCCTCGTATGCACCCCAGCTCAGATCCCAGGAAGCGTTCTTGCGGACCTTGAACTGATGAGTACCTGCTTCTACATCAAATGTGCCGGTATAGATGCCAGGCTGGGTTTCTGTCATAACAATGTCTTCTGTCCAGCTGGTCATGGTGCCGATAATGCTGTATGTATCAGTTACAGGAGGTACATAGCCCTTTACCAGAACCATACCGGAAATTCTCGGAACGGTTACAGTACCTGTAGCAGATGCCAGAGCTGTATTGCCGGCTGTTGTGTCATTGACATAGATATCCCAGTTGCCCTCGGGCAGTGTTACCTGTGTATCCTCTGAGAGCGGGTTGTAGATTACCATGATCTGCTCGGCTGTTTCGCCGTTGGCGCCGCCGTCAATTGTGAAGGCTGCAACGCCTTCCTGTGTGTTGTCCAGTGCGGAATGGAATGCAGATGTTACCTGATCGGCAGTAATCATTCTCAGAGCCGGATGAGCCTTACGGAAAGCAATCAGACCCTTGTAGTAGTTATAAACGTCTGCATAGGAAGCAGCTCTTGAGTAATCAAGTTCGTTGATATAGTCAGGAGAAGCATAGCTGTTGTGATCGAATGTACCGTCTGCCTTTGTTTTTGTTCTGAGGAATTCTTCACCGCTCATCATGAACGGAACACCCTGTGCAGTCTGCACGATCAGGGCTGCCAGATTGTTCTGACGGATCTGGTCTGCTTCGCTGTCCTCAGCGTTGGAGGAACGAATCTTATCCCAGAGTGTCAGGTTGTCGTGACAGTCTGCATAGTTGATGATCTGTGCAGGAGAGGGACACCATTTCTTGGTGTACTGTACGGTGTTGACGATTGCCTTGTAGTGCTTTTGATTGCCGTTGACATAACCTTTTTCTGCTGCATCGAATACGCTGCCCTTGATCATGTCACGGATTGTGTCGCTGAAGTAAGCGATGCCGGGAGTTTCGGCTGCGTTGGTGTAGTTAGCCATCTTCACGCCGGACTTTGTGGGAACAGAGCCCATGTTCCAGCCTTCACCGTATACGATGATAGAAGGATCAATCTCATTGAGGGCTGCACGGACACCATTCATGGTATCAACGTCAAGAATACCCATCAGGTCGAAACGGAAGCCGTCCAGATGATATTCCTTTGCCCAGTAAGCAACGGAATCAATAATAAACTTGCTGACCATGGAACGCTCGGAAGCAACATCGTTGCCGCATCCGGAAGTGTTCTGGCCGGGTCTGTAGAAATAGCCGGGAACGAGCTGATTGAAGCAGTACTGTGTGTTATAGGTGTGGTTGTAAACAACGTCCATGATAACACCGATGCCAGCCTTGTGAAGAGCCTGCACCATCTGTTTGAACTCGTTGACTCTTACTTCGCCGTGATACGGGTCAGTAGAGTAGGAACCTTCGGGAGCATTGTAGTTAACCGGATCATAACCCCAGTTG
>CADCQO010000086.1 GCA_902803585.1 uncultured Ruminococcus sp. | reverse complement strand
TCCAGTTCAGCAATCTTTCTGAGTGCCAGTCTGACATCTACCTGAGAAGCAGCTCTGTCGTGGTAGGTCTCACGCAGTGCTTCCTCAGTCAGACCGGTATACTGCATATAAGTGCGGATGTCAATGCCCTGTGTTCTCAGGTTCATAGAGAATTCATCGATCAGATTATCTACCTGATTCTCATACATTGCCTCCGGTACTTCTGCCTGCATCAGTGTGTGCAGCTTCTCAGCTACCTGCTGTTCTTTAGAAGCCTCTGCCTCTTCCTTGCGGTCTTCTTCCAGCTTTGTTCTGATGTCAGCCTTATAAGCGTCAACAGTATCAAACTCGCTGATCTCCTTGACATACTCATCGTCCAGTACAGGGAGTTCCTTTACTTTGATCTCATGCAGCTTGATTTCAAACTGAACAGCCTTGCCCTTCAGGTTTTCAGCCTGATAATCCTCCGGGAAGGTTACGTCGATGGTGAACTCTTCGCCGGCATTATGGCCGATTACCTGATCTTCAAAGCCGGGGATAAAAGAACCGCTGCCCAGTGTCAGGCTGTAATTCTCTGCTGTGCCGCCCTCAAAAGCTTCACCGTCCAGCAGTCCCTTGAAGTCGATGACAGCAACGTCACCGCTCTGTGCTGCTCTGTCCTCTACGGTAACAAGCCGGCCGTTTCTGTCGAGAATCTTCTGAATCTCAGCTTCTACGTCCTCGTCAGTTACTTCTGCAGAACGGGGTACATAAGTAAGACCCTTGTAGTTCTCGATGGTTACTTCAGGCTCTACGGTGATAACTGCCTTCAGAACAACGCCGTCCTTGCCTGCCTTCTCTACATCCAGATCCACATGATCTTTTACCATTGCCAGATTTGCCTGTACAGCAGCCTCAGCGATAGCCTGCGGGTACAGTTCTTTGAGTGCATCGTCATAGAAAACGCTCTCGCCGTATTCTCTTTCGATGATAGAACGGGGTGCTTTACCCTTTCTGAATCCACGGATAGCAATGTTCTTTACCTGCTTTTTATACACTGCATTAACAGCCTTCATAAAGGTGTCGCCGTCAATTTCAATGACCAGCTCATAGCGGTTGGTTTCAACCTGATTTGATGAAATAAGTGTCATTTTATGATTCCTCCAAATAAATTTGTTTCAATCCACGCACGATAGTGATACAGAGCGGCGGTAAAGTGCTGCACTTCAGAAAGAACCGGAACACTGTTTCCTTTTTCCGTACATCAACTGTCCTTTTGTCCGCAAATGATACCGCTGTACTCCGCTGCCCTTTTCCTTTATGACAGAACTGCTGTATTTGTCTGTCCGGAGATGACAGTCTATCAGGGGCATTTTTGCCCGTTACGTTGAAAATCAAGAGTTATTATAGCATATCTTTACCCGATTATCAAGTTTGTATCGGGCTTTTTTCAGGGATTTTACGGTATAATCAGCTGTTTTTTTTGCAAAAAGCACATAATTTTCCTCTGTACTACAAAACAGCGAGCGGTGTAAAGCCCAGATAGTCGCAGGCGATGAGCTGAAAACGGATACCGTACCGCTCCCCGACAAAGGCTTTTTTCGCCGCATTTCCGCCGTGAATATGACCGTAAAAGCACTTTCTGATACCGTACTCTTTCAGAACACTCAGAATTTCTTCACATTCCATGTCATTATAAATCGGCGGATAGTGCAGAAAGACGATCGGCTCATAGCCGTCTTTCAAAGCCGGCTCAAGGGACATTCTGAGTCTGCCGACCTCTCTTTGCAGAATCAGCATATCCGCATCTGTTTCGGCATCATAGAACCAGCCCCGTGAACCGCACAGCGCCAGCCCGTCCCGCACAAAATAATTATTATGCAGGATTGTCATGGAATCAAACTGCTGTTCCGCTAAAAATTTATCCATTTTGGACTTTGTTGTCCACCAGTAATCGTGATTGCCCTTCATCAGGATCTTTTTACCGTTCAGCTGATCGATAAAACGGAAATCCTCGATTGTTTCCGACAGCTTCATCGCCCACGAGATATCGCCGGCAATCACTACAGTATCGTCCGGTCCGACCAGACGCTGCCAGTTCTGACGGATTCTCTCCGTGTAATTCGACCAGCCGTGAAATACGTCCATCGGCTTATCTGTTCCGAAAGACAAATGCAGGTCTGCTATCGCATAAACCGCCATAACAGTTTCCTCAATTGATGGACAGATTTTTCAGCACGGTCTGGGGCATCTCCTCTACCTTGCATGTAAAGGTAAAGCGTACCTCTGCCTCTCTGAGCGCAGACAGCGGCGCAGGAATGGGAGTCTTTGTGCAGGCGGACAATGCCTCTACCATAGCGAATTCATCTTCGGGCAGAGCCTCCTCACTGACAGCCTCCAGTACACTTGCGGCAAATTTATAGGGGCTTGCGGTAGAAGCAATAATTGCCGGTGTGGTATCGCCTGTTTCAGCGAAATACTGCTGATAAACATTGACCGCTACCGCCGTGTGGGTATCGCAGAGATAATTTTCTTCCTTATATAATGTGCGGATCGTTTCCTGTGTATGCACATCATCGCAGAATCCGCCATAAAACAGCGCATTCAGCTTTTCTTTTACTTCCTCGTCAACGGTATACTGTCCGTTTGCGGAAAGCTCCTTCATCCAGCCGGCTACCTTTTCAGCATTGCCGTCTGTCAGATGATAGAGCAGTCTTTCCAGATTGCTGGAAACAAGAATATCCATTGAGGGGGAAATGGTTGTATAGAAGGTTCTCTTCTTGTCATAAGTACCTGTGCGGATAAAGTCTGTCAGAACATTGTTGGCATTGGACGCACAGATGAATTTTTTAACAGGAAGTCCCATTTTCATTGCATAGTAAGAAGCCAGAATATTGCCAAAGTTGCCGGTAGGAACAACGACATTCACGCCTTCACCCATTGTGATTTTGCCTTCATTGACCATATCACAGTAGGCGGAGAAGTAATAAACAACCTGCGGCAGGAGTCTGCCCCAGTTAATGGAGTTGGCGCTGGAGAACAGCATATTGTTTTCAGCCAGCTTTGCCTTGATGCCGGCATTGGTGAAAATCTGCTTTACGCCTGTCTGCGCATCATCAAAGTTGCCTTCAATAGCTGCTACGCTGACGTTGCTGCCCTTCTGGGTCGCCATCTGACGCTTCTGCATGGGACTGACACCATTCACGGGATAGAATACCATGATCTTTGTACCGTCAACATCCTTGAAGCCTTCCAGCGCAGCCTTTCCTGTATCGCCGCTGGTTGCTACGAGAATAACCGCCTCTTTGCCGCTGTATGTCTTTTTAACGGACTTTGTGAGCAGGTGCGGAAGAATCTGGAGCGCCATATCCTTGAAGGCACAGGTAGGGCCATGCCACAGTTCCAGTACAGCCATCTTTGTTTCACCGCTCTCGATGTAGGAAATCGGTGCAGGGTTGTCAGAACCGAATTTCTCCGCTGTGTAGGCAGCATCAACACTTTCGCTGATCTCCTGTTCGGTGAAGTCGCCGAGGAAATCCGCAAAAATTTTCTTTGCTCTTCCTCTGTAATCTGTAGCTGCCAGAGCCTTGAGCGTGTCTGCGTCATATTTCGGAAGAGCCTGCGGTACGAACAATCCGCCCTCTTCAGAAATGCCCTGTGCAATCGCCTGTGAAGCGGTTACAACTGTCCGGTTGTTTCTCGTGCTGTTGTAATTCATACATTTTCCTTCTTTCTTTGATAGGATTCCTGCCGGCACAACCGCTCATACCGACAGAAAAAGTCGAACGCATTGTTAAAGAAAATATCCCTTACCAGTGCTTCGCTGTAATTGTGGTGCAAGAACATTTCATACAATGACGGCATGGAGGTCAGACCGTCCATATCAGCCGGAATATCCGCCCCGTCAAAATCTCCCCCTATTGCAACGGTCTTTTCACCGCCCAGCGAGAGAAAATGCTCTGCATTCCTTATTATATCGTACATTTTCGCATTTGTCGACTGTTTATGAAGAAAATCTCGGCAAAAATTCAATCCGACAATACCGCCCCTTTGACGGATTATCTCAAACTGCTCATCGGTAAGGTTGCGCCTGTGGGGACACACCGCCTTTGCATTGGAATGAGAAGCGACAAAAGGCAGTCTGGCAATTTCTGCGGTATCATAGAATAACCGCTCACTGGCATGAGAAACGTCTGCAATAACGCCGTTTTCTTCAAGCGCTGTTATAGTTTTTCTGCCAAAATCGGTAAGACCGCCCGCCTGTTCCACGCCTGCGCCGTCGCCCAGTTCATTTCTGCCGTTCCATGTCAGTGTCATCATGCGGACACCTGCCTGTTTTAGCCGTGAGATGTTTGCTGAATCTCCTGCTAAAACCGCCCCGCCTTCTACCGTCAGCACAATTCCTTTTCCGCCGCTTTCCATTGTCTGACGCAGATCGTCCGCTGTGACACACCGGCGGATACCACTGTCCTTCAGCTGTTCCTCCAGTTTTCGGACACAGCCCTCAAACAGTTCTGCTGCCGCAGTTCCTCTGTATTCGTCAGGTATCCATACCGCAAGACACTGAATATAAGGTGCTATCCCCTGTGTCTGACGAAAGGAAACATGAAAACTGTCGTTGAACAGGGTGCTTTTTTCGGTGTACGCCCGATACAAGGTATCACAATGCAAGTCAAACAGCTGCATTCTTCTCCCGCCCTTCTCTGCTGAGTAAATGACACCGGACTTTCTGCTCTGTATCAGAATGAAGTCCGACAGCCAATTTTTATTTTCAATCGGTGCCAAATGCGCCTTCAAAATGCTCAATATGGGGTGCATTCCTTCCCAGCGGGTCGAAAACAACTTCCACAATGTCCATTCTCGGACAAAGCTGTCCCGCCGGATGTTCGTCCATGTAGCAATATGCCGTCTGAAGCAGTTTTTTCTGCTTTCTTTTATTTACCTGCTCGGACGGACGGGTCAGCGCATTCCATTGACGTGCTTTGACTTCTACAAAGACAAGGTATTCTTCATTCTTCACAATAATGTCCACTTCGCCATAGGGACAGTGGTAATTTTTTTCAACAAGTGTATAGCCCTTGCTCAGCAAATGGGCAAGGGCATGCCTCTCGCCTCTCGTTCCTTTTATCTGTCGGGAGGTGCGGGGCTTTTTCGTTTCAGGAGAAAACAGCTTTTTCAGAAAAGACGGCCGGTGAATCTCACACGGGCCGTAGGCAAGCAGTTTTTCACGGTGCAGTTTTGTACCATAGCCTTTATGTCTGGCAAATTCATAGAGCGGATATTTTTCTGACAATTCTGCCATCAGGCGGTCACGGCTGACTTTCGCCAGAATAGAAGCCGCCGCTATGGACTGAGAAAGTGCATCGCCCTTGACAATGGCAACAGACGGTGTATCCATATCAGGACAGCGATTGCCGTCTACCATCACAAAATCAGGTGTGACAGACAGGCCTTCAACCGCCCGCTTCATTGCAAGCATGGAAGCCTGCAGGATATTGATCGATTCTATTTCCTCCACACTCGCCCAAGCAATATGATAGGCAACAGCTTTTTCTTTGATTTTGTCGAACATTTTTTTCCGCTGTTTTTCGGTCAGCTTTTTGGAGTCGTTCACACCCTCCAGCACAAGACCTTTCGGGAAAATGACCGCCGCCGCACAGACAGGGCCCGCCAAAGGTCCTCTTCCCGCTTCATCGACACCCGCAATCAGTTCGTGTCCCATATCCTCATAGTATTTTTCGTATTGGAGCATATCAAATTCTGAATCCATTGCACTCCTCCGCCTTATCCAGTGTGATTCTGCCCAGCACAGCACTGCGGAACTCGTCCAGTACCGTTATCGCCGCACGTTCCGTATTGACTGCGCCGCCTGCCATTAACATTCCTCTGTTCTTCGCTACCTGTTCCAGTATGGTGTAGCCCTGTGCTGAACGGATTTCTTCCTCATTCAGCCTGTACCGTTCGCAGATGGACTGCGGGAAATTGTTCCGCAGATATTCCAGCAGCCTTCCTGCCAGATGTTCAGTGTCCAGTACATCGTCCTTTACAGAACCGATATAAGCCAATTTCTCACCGACTGCCGGATCGTTAAACTTCGGCCACAGAACGCCAGGTGTATCCAGCAGGTCAAAGCCTTTTCCTACCGTAAACCATTGGTTGCCTCTTGTAACGCCCGGACGGTCTTCTACTTTTGCACGGCTTTGTCCTGCCATACGATTGATAAACGAGGATTTGCCTACATTCGGAATACCCGCTACCATCACTTTGATGGTACGGCCTTTCATGCCCTTGGCCTGCCATGCGCTGATCTTATCCGCCAGAACAGTCTTTACCGCCGGAATGAAGCCTTTCAGCCCGTTTCCCGTCTTACAGTCCAGCGCAACCGCTGTGATACCCTGCTGTCTGAGAGCGGCAATCCAGCGTTTTGTTTCTGCGGCATCTGCCATATCGCATTTATTCAGCACAACCATTCTCGGCTTGTTGTTGATAATACTGCGCAGATCGGGATTACAGCTGGAATAGGGTATTCTGGCGTCCAGTAATATTGCCACCGCATCAATCAGCTTGAGCTGTGCCTCGATTTTCCGCTTGGTTTTCGTCATGTGTCCCGGAAACCATTGTATTGTGTGCATCTCTTCCATCTAAAAGCCTCCCAGAAAATAACGCACAAAATCCCTGAAAGACTTTGTGCGTATCGGTTACTGAATTATAAACTGCCGAAGGCATCAAACGGCTGTATGCGCCAGAAAGCCTTGCCGATAATGTTCTCTACCGGAATGAGTCCCACCTTTACGCTGCGGCTGTCCAGAGAATCTTCTCTGTTATCACCCATCACAAAGACATAGCCCTCCGGAATGACATCGGGAATTTCTGTCGGGTGCGCCAAAGCAATGGTTCTGCCCTTGGCATAGCTTTCATTCAGCACTTTTCCGTCTACGATCACCTGATTGGCGGCATAGTCGATCTGCAGGTGCTGACCCCCTACGGCAATCACACGTTTGATGATCGGTTCATTCAGGCTTTCGCCGTGTGTTATCACAACAATATCGCCGTTGCTGGGCTGATACATAAAGCTGGACACCAGAAGCCTGTCACGATGATCTAAAGTGTCATCCATCGAATGACCATTGACAGTGACCTGTCTGACAAAAAACGTCATCAGCAGTAAAATGACCACAACCGACAGGGCAATTGCGCCCAGCCAGTCGTACAAAAACCGCGCCAGCACAGAACCGCCTTCCTTTTCTTCTGCAGCGAGGTCTGCCGTTCCCTTTTTTTCTGACATTACTGCACTTCTCCTTTCCTGAAAAGCTGGTCATGATTCAGAGCAAAGTCCGACCATCATTTTCCGCTTTTTATCATCATCTCTAAAAATTCGCCTTTCTTTATACCAAAGAAATCATATCGAACGGATACCACCGGCAAAACGCCTTGCCGACAATATTTTCTACCGGAATCAGACCGATTTTTTTGCTCCGGCTGTCCAGAGAATCCTCACGGTTATCACCCATAACAAAGACATAACCCTTCGGAATGACATCAGGAATCTTTGTCGGCTGGGGCAAAGCAATCGTCTTTCCTTTGATGTAATCTTCTTCCAGCACCTCTCCGTCAACAATGATCTCGTTGGTATCATAGTTGATTTCCAGATGCTGTCCTTCTACAGCAATCACACGTTTTACAATCAGTTCATCCCAGTTAGCCCCGCGTGTAATAATGACAATATCACCGTTTTGCGGCTGATACAGAAAACTGTACACCAGAAGCCTGTCCTGATCTTGTAAAGTATCATTCATTGAACGGCCTTTGACGCTGACCTGACGCAGAAAGAACGTCATCACCAACAGAATGACAATAATGGCAAGAAGCAGTGTCCCTGCCCAATCATACAGAACCTGCGCCGCCGTCATTTTTTCCGCTGTCTTTTTTGCACGTTCCTTCTTCTTTGCCATCTGCATCGCACCACCCTGTTTTTTTATTCACAGCCAACCAAATGTATTGATAGGATACCACCTGAAAACCGCTTTGCCGATGATATTTTCCACAGGAATCAAATCGACCGTGACTGAACGGCTGTCGAGCGAATGCTCCCGATTATCTCCCATAACAAAGACATAGCCCTCCGGTATCACCGCCGGAAGCTCTGTACTGTTCGGCAAAGTGGTTGTTCTGCCGAGAATATAATTTTCTTTCAGCAATACGCCGTCCACGATAACATCTCCCGTACTGCTGTCAATATCAATACTCTGTCCTGCTACAGCAATCACACGCTTTATGATCGGTTCTTCCAGATACCTTCCGTGTGTCACGATAACAATATCCCCGCATCTGGGCGTATACTGAAAGCAGGTCACCAGCAATCTGTCATCATGCTGAAGTGTATCATTCATTGAAGCGCCATCTACTGTTACCTGACGGAGAAAGAGTGCCAGCACAAGCAGCAGTACAATGACTGCCCCCAGCACCGTACCCATCAGTTCATAAATCATCTGCGAAAGGGTCATGGTTTCTGCGTCCGTTTCCTCTTCCTTGTGATATTCTGACGACAACCTCGCACAACTCCCTCCTGCGATGAAAATGCTTATTTTTTCAGATAGTCTGCCGGTCTTCCGAACAGGGAAAACGGGTACAGTACAAATCTGACTTTTCCTGTAATGTAATCACGGGAGATAATTTCTCCGACACTCACCTGTTCTGATGAAGTAAAATCACCGTTCAAAAGTACACAGCCCTCAGGTACAACAGGCTCCTTCAGCGCATTTCTCAGGTCTTCATATGAAAAATAGCGTTTGCCTTCATACTGTACACAGCTGACGCTCCTGCTTTTATCCGCACCAATGACGATGTTTTCTCCTTCGAGTGCAAGTATTTCTCCTGCGGTAATACTGTTCTGCGTTTTGACGGATACAATATCTCCCTTCGTCCAGTCGTCCGCTCTCATTGTCACGACACTGTAATACTGCAGTTTATGATCCGATTTCTTGGAGAAAGTGACCATCGGACAAGCAAGCCCCAGTATCAAGACAGTGATAAACAGCAGTACAATACAGACAAACAGCAACTGAAAGGCACTTCTTGTCAGAGCCACGCCATCTGCGGCCCTTTCATTCTTGTAGCGCTTCGTTTTTCGGATTTCGCTGTATTTCATGCCCAGCTCACTCCCTAAAGAATCATAGCAGACGAGGTGTAACGATGCTGACCGGAGGATAACAAAAAAGGGACAAAAACTGTCCCTTTCCGTAAAAAATTATCTGATTTGTTCCTTGACCTTTGCAGCCTTACCAACTCTGTCACGAAGATAGTACAGCTTGCTTCTGCGTACGCGGCCTTTTCTGACAACCGCAACTGCTACTACGTTCGGCGAATGAACCGGGAACACTCTCTCAACGCCAACGCCATAGGAAACACGGCGAACGGTAAAGGTTTCTGCCACACCACTGCCCTTGCGAGCAACAACAGTACCCTCAAACATCTGAATTCTTTCTCTGTCACCCTCACGAATATTTACGCTGACCTTTACAGTGTCACCGATTTCAAACTGAGGCACCTTGTCTGCTTCCTTCATAGAAGCTGCGGCAATTGTTTTCAATGCGTCCATCTTTCTATTCCTCCTGTTTATTTCAGACATTCATGTTTCCCGCCATCAGGAACAGAGGACTGTCCGTTTCAAAGTGCGGCACTACGGCCGAGCTTCAAACCCCACCACAAGCAGCGGCATTCAAAGACTTTATCATTATAACATACTGTTTGTACAGATGCAAGTCTTTTTTTCATTTTTACCAGGGCAACCGCACGAAAGAATCAAGAAAATTTGTTAAAAATAACGCTTGACAAAAATTCATCATCAAAAGAACATTTGAAGCGTT